>DRMS01000182.1 GCA_011322515.1 Leucothrix mucor | reverse complement strand
TATAGATTTTTCACTTGAAAAGAATCCACGTCAACCAATGTTACCCAAACATTTTTACTGATTAAAATATTTTTTTGATTAATATCACCAATAATATAACCGTGTAAATGCAGGTTATACATAATGTTCGCTAGGTTTTTAGCAATTTGATAAAGATGGCGATGATCAACAGCGGGATGGTGTTTTTTACGTAAATTGGGTAGATAAAAGGTAAAAATACTCGAACTTTTACCAATTTTTGGCATAAGATACCCTACAAATTTGCCCTTTTGATAAAGCAATTCACGCGGCCATGTTAGTGGTATTTGGGTTAGTGCATGATCAGTTGCCATTTTAAAAGGCGGACGATCAATCATAATTTGTAACTTATTTTTTTTATCCGCAGAACGCTCTTGTTGATAGTATATTTTAGCGACTAGATGTGGATCTTCATTGACAGCATAGACAATACCCTCTCCTCCCTTGCCTAATTCTTTTCCTGTAGAAACGGTCTTGTTATTTGATGTTTTATAGATGGGCATGAAAAAACTATAGGGTGAAATTATTGACTTAGGAACGTGCACGAAACAACCTCCCGATCTCTAACTTGCCTTTTTATCCCAGCTTGGATGATCTCATTCGTTGCGTAGAGTAACTATGCGCCTCATGAGTTCATCCAATCTGAAATAAAAATTCTACGTTAGAACTTCGGGAAGTTATTCCGTGCACGTTCCTTAACGCGGGACAGCCTGTTAATTCATAGCAATAGGAAGAAAACAAATTATCTCGCAAAGACCCAGAGTACGCAAAGGATGTTTCTTATTTTGGCGTACTCTGCACCTTTGCGGGAGATATATTTTTATTGAAAAACTAAAATTTTCACGGCTCCGCAGATGCATCTGAAATATAAGCCGCAAGCACCAGTGTTTTATCATCATCAGTGCGCTGACAAATACGCTCTGACTGTAAAAATCCTGCCAATTGCTCTGAGGTGTAGTCACTATCTAACGAAACATCGGAGGCGATTTTAAATAATGGGGTGAAAAACGGCGCATAAGGCATTTGATTGTTCATATCCAAAGCCAGATTTTGCAAGCCGTCACTAAAGACTGAAAATGCTTTAATCTCCCCCTGATAAGTAACCACGGTTAGTGCATCCAGCGCATTATCGGCGGTAATGGGGATGGTTTCATTAATAAACTCCCCCTGTTGTGGCGTATTCACTAAAATCAGTGAGTCATCTGCCAATTTAGCCACCATCGCGCCATCACCAATCTGCCCCGCAATAAAACCATTGGGATGTAAAATAGCGACCAATAAAGTACTGGCGTAATCCTTTAACGGCTCTTTTTCTATCGTTGCAATTTGCTCCAATAACGCCCTTGCTGCAAAAAAAATACTCCCTAGAATTTCCTCATGATTATTCTCTGGCGTATCGTCTTGTAGCAAAGCGGGTTGTTTTGCGGCAAATAGATGCAATACCTCCTCAACAAGTGCCTTAGAAGCCTGTTCCGCACGCGCTGCTGAGCCTAAACCATCGGCAACGGCTATTATTAAATGGTCTCCAATCACTTGCCAAGCATAGGCATCTTGGCAAGGCAAATCGTGTTGTACATGACTAGTACCCTGCTCCGATGCACCAATTACCCGCCACATTAAACTTCTCCCCAACCTGTTGGAGCAGGTAGAGCCATCACTTCACCTGGAATGGAATGCGATACACCGCTAAGACTGGCTGACAACCAAACAAACATTTGTTTGAAATTGAGTCCTTTTAGATGAATGGGTTGCCGATATCCACCTGATATTTGCTTTAATGTATGCATATTTGCCTGCTGCACACCAACGGTGAAAAATGCCACTTTTTTAGATTCTTCTGCTTGCTGGATACGTTGCGCTGCATTTTGCCACTCATCCGTTGGCTCACCATCGGTAATTAAAAACACCCACGGACGATAATAAGACACGCCATTTTCTCGATAAATTTGTTTGCGCTCTTGCAAATGATCAAGTGCAATATCTATCGCCTCACCCATAGGGGTTAATCCATTGACTGATAGAATAGGCGGGATAAATTGATCAACCGTAATAAAATCTTGTACGATATTAACCGCACCACCAAAGGTAACAATAGCAATCTCAATCCGTTGCATTGCCAGCTCATCATTAGAAACAGAATCCTTAAATGCCTGCAAACCCGCATTAAGCTCCGCAATAGCCTTACCCTGCATTGACTTCGAAGTATCTAATAATAAGATACAAGGACAACGCGGTTCAGGATTACTGGTATCAAACTGAACATCATCAAAACTAATTTCTATCACTTAAAATGTCCTCAAAATTTAGGAACGTGCATGGAATAACTTCCCGAACTTATAACGCAGAATTTTTGTACCCAAGGGGTATACTATTTCAGAGTGGATAGTCTCATGAAGCGCATAGTTATTCTATGTAATGAATGAGAGCATTCAATCTGGAGCAAAAAGAGGCTACCAGTTTAAGGTGGGACAGTTAATGTTTCTGCTATTCACCCGCACCCTTCGACAAGCTCAGGAAGCTAGTTCCCTGAGCTTGTCGAAGGGTGCGGGTTGTTTGCTATGACTTTACTTGTCCCACCTTAAGTTGGTAGCCC
>DRMS01000181.1 GCA_011322515.1 Leucothrix mucor | reverse complement strand
TCCCGAAGTTCTAACGCAGAATTTTTATTTCAGATTGGATGAACTCATGAGGCGCATAGTTACTCTACGCAACGAATGAGATCATCCAAGCTGGGATAAAAAGGCAAGTTAGAGATCGGGAAGTTGTTTCATGCACGTTCCTAAATATACACAGTCAATACTAAGATACCAAGGAACTATATCTTCAATTAGCACTCTGACCATTAGAGTGCTAAAATATCGGTAGCACGGTAAATGTTGTGTTAGCATTTACCGTGCTACATCATGAAAAAGAGATAAACTATGATCAGTACACATACAATACATAACCAATTAATTCCCGTCACCGCAGGAAGTATTGATAACTACATTCAATCAGTACATGAATTACCTGTGTTAACGATAGCAGAAGAGAAAGAGCTGGCATTTCGCTTGCGCGATAGTGAGGATCTTGATGCTGCGCGGATGTTGATTTTGCATAATTTACGTTTTGTCATTAAGGTTGCACGTGGATATAACGGCTATGGTTTACCATTGGCTGATTTAGTTCAAGAAGGCAATGTCGGTTTAATGAAAGCGGTTAAGCGCTTTGATCCAACCATGAATGTGCGCTTAGTATCATTTGCCGTTCACTGGATTCGTGCAGAAATGCATGAGTATATCTTGCGTAATTGGAAAATTGTAAAAGTTGCTACAACTAAAGCACAGCGTAAATTATTTTTCAATCTTCGCAGTAGCAAGAAGCGTTTAGGTTGGTTAAATCAGGCTGAAGTCAATGATGTTGCTGATACGCTAGGTGTTACTAGTAAAGATGTGATGGAAATGGAAAAGCGCATGAGCGGCATTGATATGGGCTTTGATCTATCGCCAGGACAGGAAGATGACGATAATGCTTACTCGCCTAGTTTATACTTGAAAAATGATCAACCTGATCCCTTAGAAGCATTGGAGGAGGAAGATTGGCAAGATCATAAAAAATCTTTATTTACTAAGGCATTAGCTAAACTAGATGATCGTAGTAAAGATATTTTAGCAAGTCGCTGGTTGACTGATAAAAAAGCGACTTTGCAAGACCTTGCGAGTAAATATGGAATATCTGCTGAACGTATTCGTCAGCTAGAAAGCAATGCGATTAAGAAAATTCAGGAATCTGTTGTCGCATAAAACTCTAAAATGAGGGACTAAGGAAGTTCTAAGCAATGATTCTACCCATCTTAGGCTACCAATTTAAGGCGGGACAGTTAATGTTTCTGCCTATTCACCCGCGCACTCTTCGACAAGCTCAGGAAGCTAGTTCCCTGAGCTTGTCGAAGATGCGGGTTATTTGCTATGACTTTACTTATTATTCATATATTTTAATTATATATATCAGCTTGTTACAGCACTAACAGAATCCGTTATAAACAGATATTTTTTACTAAAGCCCAGAGAATTTCAGATTTTATCGCAGTTTGAATCACACCCATGCCATAAAAAAGCCGCTATTTAGCGGCTTTTTTATGCTTAATTGCTTAATTTATCAGGAAAAAACAACTGAGAAAAAACTAAACCAAGCAAAAAGAATAAGTGCAATAACTAGTGTGAGAGGTAAACCATAATCTAAGCTAAACATATTTTTCTCCTATAAACGGTAGGTAACTGCTGAAATAATAGTGTATTACGATATTCTTATCAAGCGCCATAAATTTTTAGCACTATTCCTTAGGAACTCTAAAAAAATTAAGTTGGGAACATGCATGGAATAACTTCCCGAAGTTCTAACGCAGAATTTTTATTTCAGATTGGATGAACTCATGAGGCGCATAGTCACTCTACGCAACGAATGAGATCATCCAAGCGGGGATAAAAAGGCAAGTTAGAGATTGGGAAGTTGTTTCGTGCACGTTCCTTACCCTCTTGATCGCCCTTTTATCCCTGATTGAATGATTTCAATTGTTGCGTAGAATAACTATGCAACAATTGAGATAATCCAATCAGAAATAAAATATCAGCTCAATAGGGGAACTTAATTTTTTTAAACTTCCTTATAAGAATTTTGATAAATTCTTGCTTTTTTAGGTATGAACAACGACTATTAGCGAATGAGCAAACAATCCAAACAGCTAGATTTTGAATCTGCCATGACTAAACTAGAGTCATTAATCACACAAATGGAGCAGGATGATTTATCATTAGATGCGGCATTAAAAAATTTTGAAAAAGGGATTTCCTTAACCAGAATCTGTCAATCATCATTAAATAATGCAGAGCAACGCATAAAAATTCTCACTCAGGGAATTGAAGAAGATTTTTTAATTAATGAGCCGTGATAATGCAACTAATAAGCAAGCACCGATGAGTGTTGCTGAAAAAATAGCTCAGTATCAGCAAAGAATAGAAAAGGTGCTAAACAAGAAGTTGCCTGATGCGACAATAGAACCTAGTTTGTTACACCAAGCAATGCGCTATTCTGTTTTAAATGGAGGCAAGCGTATTCGCCCTCTACTAGTCTATGCTGCAGGGGAGTGTTTTCAAACAAATAAGACACTCCTTGATGCCCCAGCGGCAGCGATAGAATTATTGCATGCCTACTCCTTAGTTCATGATGACTTACCCTCAATGGACGACGATGACTTACGGCGTGGCAAAGCGACGGCACACAAAGCATTTGATGAATCAACCGC
This sequence comes from Leucothrix mucor, assembly GCA_011322515.1. Lineage (GTDB taxonomy): Bacteria > Pseudomonadota > Gammaproteobacteria > Thiotrichales > Thiotrichaceae > JAGLBW01. The sequence goes on along the minus strand of DRMS01000181.1, from coordinate 7,788 downwards.
TATCCTTTCGGGTGATGCGCTACAAACACTTGCATTCGATGTCTTATCCTCCCCTCTGCACAACCTCTCCTCAAAAAATCAGCTTAAAATCATCAATATTTTAAGCCAAACTGCGGGATCATTGGGCATGGTGGGTGGGCAGGTGATTGATTTGTCATCAACAGGAAAAAACCTATCAGAACAACAGCTTGAAAATATGCACTTGCATAAGACAGGTGCTTTAATTCGCGCTAGCGTTATGATGGGCGCAACCTGTTCAGAGAAATTGACAGTGAAGCTACAAACTGCGCTAGAGAAATATGCCATTTGCATTGGTTTAGCCTTTCAAGTTCGTGACGATATACTGGATATTGAAAGTGATACTGCAACGCTAGGTAAACAGCAGGGAGCAGATATAGCTGCTAATAAAGCAACCTACCCCGCTATCTTAGGTATGACAGCAGCCAAGGAAAAAATGCTTGATTTATATGCTTCTTCCTATAAAGCACTCTCTTGTTTTGGTGCAGAAGCTGATTTATTGAGAAATATTGCTGATTTTATTGTTAAAAGAGTTCAATAAAAAATATTGAAATTCTCAAGGACTTAGGCATTTTATGTTAGATCAGATTAACTCCCCCGAAGATTTACGCACTTTAGAAAGAGAGCAGTTACCCAAAGCATGCGCAGCTTTACGTCGTTGCCTGTTAGAAACAGTTGCTAATACGGGGGGGCATTTTGCAGCAGGCTTGGGGACGGTTGAGTTAACTATAGCGCTTCACTATGTGTTTAATACGCCCGATGACAAGTTAATCTGGGATGTTGGACATCAAGCCTATGGGCATAAAATTATTACAGGGCGATGCAATGACATTAGTACTATTCGCAAGAAAGGAGGCTTAGCACCTTTCCCACGACGTGAAGAAAGCCCTTATGATGCGTTTGGTGTCGGGCATTCTAGTACCTCAATTAGCGCAGCGCTTGGGATGGCAGAGGCAGCCAAACAATTAGGTTTTGAGCGACAGCCAATAGCCGTTATTGGTGATGGTGCATTGACTGCGGGTATGGCGTATGAAGCACTGAACCATGCGGGCGGCATTGGGGCGAATATGCTGGTTGTACTGAATGATAATGATATGTCTATTTCACCTAATGTGGGAGGTTTGAGCAAATATCTAACCCGTTTACTCTCAAGTCATTTTTATTCATCTGTGCGCAAAAGTGGCAAAATAGTCTTATCCAAGACCCCTAAAATGCAGAACTTTGCACGTAAGGCTGAGGAGCATACTAAAGGCATGTTCTTACCTAGTGCAGGTACTTTATTTGAAGAAATGGGCTTTGACTATTATGGTCCTGTGGATGGGCATGATGTTATTGAGTTAACCAAAATTCTTGAAAATATCAAGGATACAAAAAAACCCAAGTTTTTGCATGTAGTAACCAAAAAAGGCAAAGGTTATGAGCCAGCAGAGAATGATCCTTGCGGTTATCATGCTGTCCCCATCTTCGATTTGCATAAAGGCGTTACCCCCGCCAAAAAAGCCTTAACGCCAACCTATACACAAGTTTTTGGACAATGGTTATGTGATATGGCGGCAGAAGATGAGCGCCTAGTCGGAATTACGCCTGCAATGCGAGAAGGTTCAGGTTTAGTAGCCTTTTCAAAAGAATACCCAAAGCGCTATTATGATGTTGCCATTGCCGAGCAACATGCCGTGACACTTGCCGCAGGGATGGCATGTGAAGGACTAAAGCCTGTGGTGGCAATCTACTCTTCTTTTTTGCAGCGCGCTTATGATCAATTAATACATGATGTTGCATTACAAAATTTGGCAGTTGTTTTTGCTATTGATAGAGCAGGATTAGTCGGTGCAGACGGTGCGACACATTCAGGTAACTATGATTACTCCTATTTGCGTTGCATTCCTAATATGATTGTGATGGCACCAGCCGATGAAAATGAATGCCGCCAGATGCTCTATACCGCCTTTAAGCAAGATGGTCCAACCGCTGTACGTTATCCGCGAGGCAAGGGGGTAGGACTTCTTCCCGATGAGAAAATGCAGACTATTGAAATTGGTAAAGCGAAATTAGTGCAACAAGGCAGTAGTCGTATCGTCATTTTATTATTTGGATCGCTACTGCAAGCGAGTACCGCAGTAGCCGATCGTTTAAATGCCACCCTGATTAATATGCGCTTTGTTAAACCATTGGATCAAGTGCTATTGCGCGAAGTGGCGCAAGACTATGAACTTATCGTGACGGTTGAAGATAATGCGATTAGTGGGGGTGCTGGCAGTGCGGTCAATGAGTTTTTATTAGCACATAAGTTTGATATTGCCATACTGAATTTAGGAATACCTGATCGTTACCTTGAACATGCAACTAGAGAGCAACAACTAGAGTCTATTGGGCTGGATGCGGATGGTATTTATAAGTCAATTAGTAGGCATCTTTCCTAATTGTATAGACATTCATTTATTAAATTTCCGCACCCTTCGACTCGGCTCAGGGAGCTGTACCCTGAGCCGAGTCGAAGGGTGCAATTATTTATGTGAAAAACTATAGTCCGTAAAATATTATTCAAACCTCTTTCCAGCCAGCAAAATCAATACCAATACAGGTATCCCCAAAACTGCAGTCAATAAAAAAAAGTTAGGATAACCTATTGAGGTAACCATCGAGCCTGAATAACCGCCTAATATCTTTGGTAATAAGGTCATTAATGAGCTGAAAATTGCGTATTGCACTGCGGTAAATGAGATATTGGTTAGCTTAGATAAAAAGGCAATAAAGGCGGCGCTGGCTAGACCTGCGGATAAATTATCGGCTGAGATCACAATATATAACATCGTCATATCATGCCCTGCATTGGCTAACAGCATAAACAAGATATTCGTTGCCGCGGATAAGGCGGCACCTAAAAAGAGTATTTTCATGACCCCAAAGCGTACTGATAATAAACCTCCCAAAAATCCACCTGCAATGGTCATAAATAAGCCAAAGGTTTTCACCACATTGGCGATTTCTATTTTGGTAAAGCCGAGGTCTTGGTAAAAGACATTGGCGATAACGCCTAAAACAATATCGGAGATGCGATATAAACCAATTAAGGCTAATAATAAGATCGCCAAATTCAAGCCATAGCGTGAGAAGAAGTCTTTGATGGGAGCGATATAAGTTTCATTAACCATTGATTGTCGCACGAGACCTGATAGAACAACTAACTTGGCAACCCCCCATGCTATAACAATTGCAAAAGCTAAGCGTAGCGTTTCAATAATAAAACTAGCCAAATGCTTATTGGCAAATGTTTCAGTAGGTGCTGGTTTAACACTCTCTAAGCTAAAATAAAAATTGGAAAAGGTTTCGGTGAGTGCAGATTTTGCAGATTTAACACCCTCTGAGCTAAAATAAAAGGTGGCAATAAAGGCTAAAACAGCAAGTGTAAATAACAGTAAAAAGCGTAAATAGTCCGATGCATTATGTTTGGCTTTATCTTCGCGTTGTCGTGTAGGCTCAGGAATAAGCAGGGTTGTAATAATACCAACCAGCATAACGCCAGACATAATCACATACGTCCATTGCCATGCTTCATAACTATAATTTTCTTTTGATGATCCAAAATAACTTGCTAGATACAGCGCACCTGCGCCTGCTACCAACATCCCAATGCGATAACCTGCAATATAGGCAGATGACATCATTGCTTGCAAATCACTATCGGCAGATTCTATTCGATAGGCATCAATCACTACATCTTGCGTTGCGGAGGAGAAGCCAAGTAACACCGCTGCCAATGCCATTATGGTGAGACTATTTGCGCTTTCTAGCGGATTAGTCATTCCCATCCATAAAATAGCGCTAATAATGGAGAATTGGGATAGAAGCATCCAGCTCCGCCGTCTTCCTAACCATTGGGTTAAAAAAGGAATTGGTAATTTATCAACCAATGGCGCCCACACAAATTTAAATGAATACCCTAAAGCCGCCCAGCTAAAAAAAGTCACCGCAGAACGCTCAACACCTGCTTCACGCAACCATAATCCTAATGATGAAAAAATTAGTAAGATGGGTATGCCAGCGGAAAAACCAAGAAAAAGCATGGTGATAACGCGAGGATGTTTAAAGCTTGCAATGCTTTCTAGCCAATTCTGTTTTGGCGCTGTTTTTATATTATCTGCTGTCATTGGTGGGGGATCTCGTAGTTATAGTCAATGATTAGAGGGGCATGATCCGAAAATCGTTCCGTTTTATAAACACTTGAGCTTAAAACAGTGCCTTTAAGTGAAGGTGAGAGCACATGATAATCAATCCGCCAGCCTGTATTATTATTGTAAGCTTGTCCACGGAATGACCACCAAGTATAGGTATGCTCCTCTTGTTCTATCTCGCGAAAGGCATCAATAAAACCAACTTCATCAAATAGCTCATCCAGCCAAGCACGTTCTTCTGGCAGAAATCCTGAGTTCTTTTTATTGCCTTTCCAATTTTTAATATCTTCATTTTTATGCGCAATATTCCAGTCACCGCAGATAATATAATCCCGCCCTGACTGCTTCATTTTTAGCATTTTTTGCATAAAGAAATCCATGCAACGATATTTGACTTGTTGGCGCTCTTCCTTTGCGGAGCCAGAAGGCATATACAATGAAATCACGCTCAAATTACCAAACTGGGCTTCGATATAACGCCCTTCCGAATCAAATTCCTCATTCCCCATACCGACAATTACCTCATCAGGTTTGGTTTTGCAGTATAAAGCCACTCCGCTATAGCCCTTTTTCTTTGCATCATGGTAATAACAATGCATGCCTTTAGGATGGAAAATAGGGTCATCTAATTGATGAACTTGAGCTTTGGTTTCTTGAATACAGACAACATCAGCATTTTGTGTCGGGAGCCAGTCAAAAAAGCCCTTGCGAGCAGCGGCACGAATGCCATTGGTGTTAGCGGTAATAATACGCATAATTATTTTTTAGTTATTTAGAAATGAAACTATGGCGCTTCTATAATTTTTGTGAAAATAATAAAAAATAGAGTCGCCATGAAGAACAGCAAGGTATTAAAAAATAAGTCTTTCCTATAAAAATTCCAGAAGACTCCAGAGATATCCAATCCAAGCTAGCAATTACTGGTGTAAACTCTCCATTATTGCATTGATCACAGGTAACATTAATTGTTGATGGCTTATGTTTTTTCCAAGCCCTGCATTATCATCACTACCTATCATAATTGTAAAACTATAGATATGTTGTTTTAAACGTACACTACCTATTAGCCATTTATCTTTTGTGTTGCCACTACTTGTTTTAGACGTGGCTGATTTAACAATAAGAAAATCAACCCCGTATTTTTTTTCTACCGAGTGAAGAAATTTAAGTGGATTGTTCTTTTTAGAGGTGGGAATCGCAAATAATGACTTCATATGCTGACGAGTGGGTTCATCATTAAAATAGTGTTCAATATTATTTTTGCTACTCTGTGTGCCTTTACGTGAGGTGTGTTTTATAGTGTATTGATCCCCTTTTGAGACGAGCTGATGCATTTCTATCGTATCAATGATGCTTGGATTTTGATCATAGGGAATACCGTATAAGTAGCGAGTAATTGCATGAATAATGGTATGTAATTCTCTTGGTGTATTTTCTACACGACCTATACTCAGCTCATAAGCCAGTTTATTTGCATTAGGAGCATCACTCACCAGCGCATTACTGGATAAGGAGAAATTTTTGTAAAGTTTGACTAACAGTGTCGCAGATAATTTATGCATTTCGGTTAGGGCATAAAATAAAGGTAATGCTTTTTCCTGCTCAATACTTTGTTGTAGACTAAAACTATATCCCTTTTTATTTAGTGACTTACAGCTTGTAACACCGTCACGCAATGGTTCACTGGTATTGCGAATGCCAGCATAAGACTTATTGCAATAATGGGATTTAGGGGTGTCTTTTTGTGCCAGTAAAAGGCTACTAATGGCTAATGTACTCAGCCCTGCAATGGGGCGTTTTTGACTTAATCCACGTTGATAAGAGCGGATAATATGACCTTCTTCATTGGCAACTCGAATACTAATAACAGCCCCTTTATTATCGATAGTGGCGCCCAATTTTTTATTAAACAGCTTAGGGTAAAAACGATGCACTGTTTTAAAGGTTGTCTCTAAGGCTTGATCTAACTGTTGATTTTGCAATATCGATAGGCTTATTTTTATATCTGTTAATAGTGTATTTTTGTCTAAGCTTGCATTCATTTGCTGTAGATTTTGATATACATTCGTTTTAATTTTTCCTAATGTTAATTCACTACGCTGTAATAAATGCTGATAAAGAGCAAGCCCCTTACTTTGTTTTTTTTCAATAAACTTTAGCCATTGTGCGGAAATGATGACGGAAGGTGCAACCTGCATCCCCTCTAAATCCGCCAATACTCTATGCAATATTTGTGGTTGTGCTTTTTGTAAATAACGGGTAGTTGCAATTTGGGTTTTTTTAAGTAAATGCTTCCATGTGACTTGTCGAACATTAGGCTTAACAGAGAACAGTAAGGATAGTTTGATTTGTTGTTGATAAGCGGTTGCTAGTACCGCTTGTTGTCCTGCATTGAGTTGCTCAGGTGTTTTTCCAAATAAAGTAGCGGCTATTGCGACCAATCCATACACATCATCTTTAGCAGAAAGTAAGGGCGCATGCATGGCACTCCAACGTTTGAATTCTGCCCCTTTATTTTGTGCTAGGTAGGGGTATAAATTACGTGCAAGCTGTAATGCTTCCTTTTTATTAAGGAAGGAGTCCATTAGACTTAAATTTTTTTTATTTTGACCACCCCCTTGTAAGCCTTTTGCTATACGTACAATCAAGGCATCCTGTTTATTACCATTCAATTGATACGGTGAGCTTAAATTAACGCCTTTATAGACCGCATCTTTGAACTGTATTATTTTTTTATACAATGACCAAAAGCTAGGTTGCGGTTGATCAAATAGTAATGCGCTATCACTAGGTGCTTTGATTAACTCCCAATATAAAGGTGGTACTTTTTTAATATAAAGCGCCCCTACTTCATTGCTATATTGGCTCGCAAGTGGCGGCAATGCCCCAATTAATTGATTACTTTTATCGTATACGCTAATCGCTAGGCTTTGACGGTGTTGTGTTAGATAAGTCTGTAGTTTTTTTTCATCCACGGGTTGCGAGAGGTAGTAATACATTCCTCCGCTAATCACAGCCATTAGTAATAACCCCGTACTGATCAATAAAAACAGGATTAAGAACAGACCTCCTAATATTGATTTAGGCTTAAACCAAGAGGCAATAATCACAGGTGTACTGGCAATATAAAGTAAAGCTGAAAGACCTTTTTCTTTTAGATAGTCTGGCAGTGTTGCTAGCGTTAGGCGTTGGGGTTTAATATTTTCAGGGTCATTATGGTTAAGCAGTGCTTTTACACCCATTGTATGAAAACGCAATCGTAATGCATCACGTCGATCTTCAATTTTTGAAACCCAAATAGCTGCTTTTAAGGCATTCATGGTGTTAACGCCTCTCTCGTTTTGTTACTATTTTTGCTTGTGGTTTAACTTTTTGGTTGTTTTTTCCTTCCTCTAGCTGTTTTTTGTCTACTTTCTTTAAGTCTTCTTTTTCTTTTAAAACGACTTCTTTTGTAGCTTCTCCCGCTGACATTTTAGCTTTTGCATCCTCTAATTTTTTTTCTAGATTGGATGCTTCACTTAGAACCTTTTTATCTATTTCACTTTCCTTGTCTTTAGGCATATTTTCTTTTGTCTCTTTTGTCTCTTTTGTCTCTTTT
>DRMS01000180.1 GCA_011322515.1 Leucothrix mucor | reverse complement strand
CCGCGTAAAAGGCTTAATTCACTGCGCGTTACAGCAATACGCCCATACATTCTGCGCAAACGTGGCATTAGATAGCGTGGATTTTCAGGATCTAAAAATTTAACCTCAATAAGCACTTTTTCAAGATGCTGATAAAAGCCTTCTAACTCCCTAGTGCTGATCACTTCCTCATCCAGTTCATGAGATGATTGCTTAATATCAGCACTTCCCATACGGCATTCATAGCTTAATATTTGCACTGCTGATGCGATATTAAGCGAACTATAATCCGCATTAGTGGGAATATGTACCAAGTGATGACAAAACGATAACTCTTCATTCGTTAAGCCTGTGCGTTCACGCCCAAATATCAACGCAACTTTTTTATTATCCACTAACTGCTTACCCACAAATTCACCACAATAGCGTGGATCAAACGTATCCCAAGATAATGTTCGTAGATGGCGCGCACTGGTTCCAATCACCACATGGCAATCTGCCACCGCTTGCTGCAAACTATCCACCACTTTTGCATGATCTAAAATATCATTGGCGTTGGATGACATAATAGTCGCCTGCGGATCAGGAAAATGTTTAGGAGTAACCAAACAAAGATCAGACAATCCCATTGTTTTCATTGCCCGCGCTGTTGAGCCAATATTTCCTGGGTGTGATGTCTGTATCAATACAATTCTAATATTACTTAAACTCATTTATCTGTTATTCTCCGCCAACCCTAATATTTCAAGCAAAAAAGACACTTATTATGCACCCAATGCTCAACACCGCCATTACCGCAGCCCGTGAAGCAGGCAATATTATCGCTCGTTCTGCGGATAGAATCGACACTTTACATATTGAAACAAAAGATATTAATGATTTTGTTAGCGAAGTAGATCGAGAGGCTGAAAAAACAATCATCGACACCCTGAAAAAAGCCTATCCTGATCATGGGTTTCTTGGTGAAGAAACAGGATACACCGAAGGAACCGCTGAGTATGAATGGATTATTGATCCGTTAGACGGCACAACTAACTTTCTTTATAGCATCCCGCATTATTGTGTTTCTATTGCACTAAAACATCGCGGAAAACTATACCAATCCGTCATTTATGATCCCATTAAAGATGATTTATTCACTGCATCCAGAGGTCAGGGCGCGACACTAAATAGCCGTCGTATCCGTGTAAAAAATCGTCGCAGTATGCACGGTGCATTGTTAACGACGGGCGTTCCTTATCGTCCAGACCAACAGCATCTTGTTGATCCTTATCTAGCCAGTATGAAGGCATTGATACCCGATACCGCAGGTGTTCGTCGCCCAGGCTCCGCTGCGTTAGATCTTGCCTATGTTGCCGCAGGTCGCTATGACGGCTTTTGGGAGTTTAGCTTACATGAATGGGATATTGCCGCAGGTGTGCTAATGGTTCTAGAAGCAGGCGGTATGGTGAGTGATCTAAAAGGTGGCAATGATCATATGAAAACAGGTGATATTGTTGCTGCTAGTCCTAAAGTATTTAAAGAAATGATTAAACGCTTGCATCCGATTACTCATAACTTGTAATAAATATCCTTCATCAATACTTTTCTTTGTCGCTACTTGAAACTTCCTTAGTCCGTCAAACTTGCCAAGCATTTGACAATACCTTCGCCAAATCTAAATTGTAGAGTGGATAAGTGTAACGCATCCACCGCAACACGTTGATTTTGGTGATTGCGATTGGCGAAGGTATTAATTTGAGATTGAAATATTAAAAGGGTTGTGAATAAGGATCATGTTCATTTGTTTGTTTCAGCGCTACCAATAATGGCTCCGAGTGAAATAATGAGGCGAATAAAAGGTAGAAGTTCCATGAGGTTATTCCAAGGTTTAAGGTTTTCCAGATTTAAAAAATCGCTATTGGGGTCGTCATTTTTGGGCAAGAGGATATTTTTGTGTTACTTCGGGGGATTTAACGGAAGAAATGATAGCAGAATATTTAGAATATCATTTTGAACCAAAAGGTGATGACTAAATGGGTCTAGTGGACGGCTACCAGTTTAAGGCGGGACAGTTCATGTTTCTGCTATTCACCCGCACCCTTCGACAAGCTCAGGAAGCTAGCTCCCTGAGCTTGTCGAAGGGTGCGGGTTGTTGAGGTAAACTTCCTTAACGAAGGTGTTGTAATAGCTATGAAGCCAAAATCTTTTCATAAAGCTTGTGATAATTATCCAGAAAAATTTTTTCGGTATAATACTTTTCTACGCGAGCAATACCCGCAGACTGCGCGGCATACCAGTGTTCTTCATTACTTAGTAAATCAGCTGCGGCATCTGCAAGTGCTTGTGGATTGGCTAATGGCACTATGGCACCTGCTTTGCCAAGTTGGCGATCTTCTCCTTCTCGTCCTTCTACCAACTCTCGACAGGAGCCTACATCGGTTGATAGTGTCGGTACGCCTGCGGCATAGCCTTCCAGTATAACCAGTGGTTGACCTTCACTAATGGAGCTGAGGGTGATTAAGCCTGTTTTTGGTAAAATATCATCAATATTTTGAAAGCCGAGAAATTTTACTTTTTGTTCTAGTCCAAGCTGTTTCACTAGCGCATGGCATTCATTTGCATATTCTTCCTCTTCTTCATCAGGACCAACAATCCAGCCTTCTGCTTCTGGGAGTTGTTTACATAGTAAGCCAACGGCACGAATATAGGTTTTAATATCTTTGATAGGGACAACACGCCCCAGCAAGACGAGAACAGGAGGGATATTTTTGGGGCGCTTTACACGTAATTTTACAAAGCGCTCTAGTTTTACGCCATTCGGTAGTGCAATGGCCTGTTCAGGTCTTGCACCTAGTTCAATTTGCCTTAGTTTATTTTGTTCATAGAGGGTGACGGTTATGCTACAGGCGCTATAGGTAAAACGTCCTAAGCCTTCAAAAAATTGCATCCAGAGTCGCCTTAGGTAATTCATATGATCATCTAAACCTGCTTTAAAGTGACGACTTACTTCTTTTATCCAGTTTGCTTGGTACAGGTCTATTTGCCGTTCTTTGGTATAAATTCCATGCTCACTGAGTAGTAGTGGTTTATTCTTAAGTAGTTTTAAAAACATACCTAAAACACCCGCATAGCCTGTGGATACGGTGTGATAGCAGCCTGCATCAGGAATATTTTTGGCAATGCGTAGTAAGGCTAAGATGGGCGCATGCATAGACCGCATTGTCCAGAAGTAATCATTAAAGGGTTGATCAGGGCAGTTTTCACGATAGCTATCAGTAATTAACTGCCAGATCTGTGGACTATAAAAAAACTGCTCAATTTCCATTTCATCAGCGTGTTGCAGTAATAGTTTTAAATTGGCGAGTTTATCAAGCGTAGGTGCCTGCCTGCTTTCTGTGAGGTATTTGTAAATTTCCTTCAGCTCAACCAGTATATTTTCATCTAGTTCATACTGTTTAGGCTCTTTTAGCTTTAAACTTTCATTGAGAAAGTGTTCTTCAAAATGGCAGACATTATCAGGTATTTCAAAAAAACTTTGACCATAGTTTTCTCTATTTGCACCAATAAAAACCAGTGAAAACTGATAATTGGGAAGTCCCTGAATTAATTGATGTACCCAGCTAGATACGCCGCCTCTGACATAGGGATAGGTGCCTTCTAAGAGTAGACAGATGTCGGCTTTTTTATTTAAATTTATTATTATCGATGATGTAGACATATTATTATTTTAAGTGGAGTATAAACGATCAAGGGGAAGCCCTAAGTCAACAGCTTTTATTTGTGCGCGTTGTGCTTGCTTACTTCGTCCTTGGTATTTTAAAATTTTACTCAGCGCCTGAAACGCATAAGCCGATTTTTTATTAAGATGAATGGCTTTAACACAATGGTTTCTGGCTTTGCTCAATAAGGTTTCATCGCTTTCTGTTAATAGACCAATATCTAATAAGTGAATGTAATCTTTAGCAATACTAAGATGAAGTTCAGCACTGTTAGTTTTGGTTTTAGTTTGTTTTAGTCCTTTTATTTTTTGCTGTAGCTCATTTTGCAAGCGTTCCTCTAGTTTACCTTTAAGTGAAAATGCCATCAAGCGGGCACTTTCAAACGGACTACTTAGGGCTTCTTTTAGTAAGGTATACGCTTCCTTATCAGGCAAATGTTGTGTTGCAACGAGTAATTTAAGGTACGTATCATCATCCAGCGTTGAGAGCAAGTCGCGGGTTTGTTTTTTGCGCGTATTATGATGATGCTTTGGAGCCGAAAAATAATGAATCTCCTCATCATTTTTTGCCTTCTCTTGTTCTTCAATTACTTGTTCTGCTTCTGACGTTGCTTGGCGTAAATATTTTCTTATGCTAAACATCCATAGAATAAGCGCGCCGATGACAGGAATAAAAAACAGAAAATTAAACAGGATAAACCAGCTTATGGTCTTGCTAAGTGTTTCTTGTTGCCATTGACGACTTAACCAGTAAGCTGTAATAACAGCTGTCAGTGTGTGTGCAATAAGTAAGCTAAAATGGCTAATGGATAAAATATTAAGCCATAAACTACTAAAGATAAGGGTCTCTATTACAATGGGAATAAGGGTACTAGCGGATAAGGTGCGCATGGCTAAACTCATTAATCGTATTAAAATAATTGGTTAAAGATGCTTTATTCACTTTTTTATGGAAGTGAATTGGGCTAAATTTAATATTTGAGTTATTAAAGTTAACATCAAATTGTTTGGAAAATGCATTTTCAATATTTTGTTGCCACTGTTTAGCGCTATCTGCATTAAACAGTGGAAGCAAGATGATAAGAGTCACTCCCGTGCTTTTTTGCAATCGCCAAATACGATTTGCACCGCGCACTTTACTCGCAAAAAATTTTTGATACTCTTGTTGATGCGATGATGATGGTATTTCCACTGTCATTAAAGTAACGGATTTAACCGTGTTTAATACAACATTGAGTGCAGTTGATATTTCTGTAAATAATTGTTTTGACTCTGAAATAGGGCGTTGAGCATTACTTAAAAGGTTAGCAACATAGCTACAGAGTAACGCCAGTAAGTTTAAATTTTGCTGTATAAAGGGGGATGAGGTCATGCGTTGCACTGCAAGAATGCCCCATAAATGACCATTGTTATCAATCATCGGAATAGCAGATTGTAATTGCGAGTTTGCAAAATCTGAAGAAGTCGCTGATTTTCGATTCAATCGAATGGACTTTTTGCTCTTAATTGCTGCTGCAATCAAGGGGTCTTTATACAGATCATTAGGAATAATACCGATATGGCCAAGGGGCGTAGCCTTTAGCTCACCCTTTATATTGATATGATAGAAGGCAGCGGTTTCAAGCCAATCATATTCTCGCAATATACTGCGCATTTTTTCTATCGCTAACAGTAATCGGTCTTTTCTACTGCGCGGTTGTTCTAGAGAGGCTTCAAGTAAGCGAAGAGAGCCTGCTAATGATTGTGTTGTCGTCACCATTTCTTCTTCGAGCTGGCTATAGGAAATATGCAAAAGTTGTAACGCTTGCTCTGATTGGTTGGTACTTTGATGGCAGTCTTTAAGTTGTTGTGCTTGCTCTTGGGTTTGTTTTTTCCACCGTTCAGCGATACCCCCTGTTAAAATAACTAACAATAAGCCGCCAGTAAGTACCTGAATAGCATTTTGAATCAGTTCAGGTTGAAACTGCATAACATAGAGAAGGCAAAAAGCACTGAAAACAAGCAAGCTTAACAGTCCATACCATGCACCATATCGTGTCGCTGTTAATATGGGGATTAGTATTAACCAAGGAAATGCAGTTTGTAGGAAGAAGATATCTTCTCTGCCAAATAACCAGACAAGCACAGGGATAATAATGGGCAGTACAATTGCCTCAATGAGGGCTGTATCTAAAGTACCCAATAGGCGCTTATTATTTTTATTGCTCAGTGTTAGCGTGTTGATAGCCATTCTCCTTTTCTTGGCTACCAGCTTAAAGCGGGACCGTTAATCTTTTGTGCTATTCACTCCCACTCCTCGACAAAATCAGGAAGTTAGTTCCCTGAGTTTGTCGAGGAGTGCGGGTTATTTGCTATGATTTTACTTGTCCCGCCTTAAGTTGGTAGCCTTTTTCTCGATCAAACTAAGAGTTTGTTTGAATGTATGGCTATCAGTATCCCTTGATAGAGAGAGGGGAGCACCTGAATGCTAGATTAATGAGCTGGATTATTGGATAGGGTGTCGTTAGGATCAATTTAAGAGAGGAAGTTGAATTTACAGTGTGCTTGCTTTAGGACGTTTCAAGTAATGAATTTACCTATATTATGCTGATTTTTTGTTCCTGATTGAAGCATCTCAAGAGGCGCATAGTTGCTCTACGCAACGATTGATATGATTCAAACAGGAGCAAAAGGGCAAGTAAGATGGGTAAAATCACTGCTTGGAACTTCCTTAGATTCCTTAAAGGAAGTAAACACCCAGCGACACTATGTTGCTCCATCTTAAATCGGTTTTCAATGTCTCTAGGCTACCAGTTTAAGGCGGGACAGTTCATGTTTCTGCTATTCACCCGCACCCTTCGACAAGCTCAGGAAGCGGTGTCCTGAGTCTACCGAAGAGCTAGTTCCCTGAGCTTGTCGAAGGGTGCGGGTTATTTGCCATGACGTTACTTGTCCCGCCTTAAGTTGGTAGCCTGTCTCTACAGTAACGTTAGACAGGTGGATTTACTGATCAGATACCTCTTAAGTAACGCTTTATATCTCTAACCCCTCTACGCGCTTCACGAGATCTGGGTTTTAACGATAAAACTTTTCTATAATATCTTAATGCTGTTTGGTACTGCTTATTTTGTTGAGCATTTGCAGCTTGTAATAACCAATAGCGAGAATTAGACCTGAACTGGCGCCTATATTTTTTCGCCAAAGAGGTTAAACGCTTAAAATTATAAGTGTCATATTGGTCAAAACTAAGCTGTAGACCATTAATCAACAAATCAGTATTGCGGGTTTTAATAAATCCCTTGTGATAGGTTGATAAAGCGGTTCTAGGTCGACCCATTTTTTTATTGAGTATGGCAATACGCATATATTGCAGTGGACGCTTCTTTGCAGCGCCTCTATAACGTTTATTTAGTAGGCGCTTGTAATAGGATAACGCTGTTTTTGTATGCTTATTCTGCCACGCAACTTCTGCCATTAGTGAAAGTTGTCTTGTATTGGCATGTTTACCCCATCTACGGTAATTATTAAGCCATAGACGATGTGCTTGATGCTTACGGTTTAATGCCCAAAGCAATTCAAATTTGTTGAGACCTGAGGTGCTACTTCGACCGAAATATTTTTCGACCTTATTCCATGTCTTTAATGCTTTTGCATAGCGTTTTTCACCGCCATACCATTTAGCAAGCGTGATTAATAGTTTCTTTTTGGCACGATGTGACTCTAAATATTGACTAAGAAATCTCTCAGCAGACTTTTTTTGTCCAGAGTTTACTAAGTGAAAAAACACATCATAAACCGCTTGAGTCGGAAGTTCTTGCTGTTGTGCAAGCTGTTGTAGAGTTTTCAATCCACTACCTTTAAGATCCAACTGTGCTACCTGAATGACTTTTTGCAGATGCTCTGCTTTATTGGTAGTGTTATAAACCCATTGCCTAAGCTCCAGTGCAAGTGAATAATTACCTTCCTGTTCTTCTAGTTGCGCCCATTGTTGACGTGGTTTTAGAGCGTAGGGGGTGATTTTTATTATTTTCTTTATATAGTGAATTGCTTGCGTATATTTCTTATCTGCTATTTCAATTTCCACTTGATTGCTTAGTGCATTAAGAGAATTTGGTGCGGTTTGTAAGTAATTTTTATTGAGTTTCCTTGCAAGAGAAAACTTATTATTTATCAGTGCAATATAAATTGCTTTATTGGACAATTTTTTGTTTTCAGGTGTTTGTTTTAAAATGGGTAGAAGAATGCTCAATGCCAATTGAGGCTTTTTATCCTTCATATAGATATCAATCAAGCGTTGTTGAATCACCCATCTATCATTGCTGTTATTTGTTATTTGTTCAGCTTTAATTAAATAGCTGGCAGCATCCGTATAGTTTTCTGCTTTACTTGCCCAATAGGATGCTTTTTCATACCAGCGTTGCTTTTCTATCGCATCATCACGCAGAGCAAGGGTGAAAAATAACTGACTTGCAATAGTATAAAATCCAGCCTGATAGCTAATATTGGCTATTTTTTCAATAGTTTTCAGCGATTTTGGAGGGTGCGCTACAACTTTTGTTAGAAAAGGTTTAACTTGTTCAAATTGCTCAGCATTGATTGAGGCATTCAACCAGTTATTGGTGTATTGATTAAAATTAGTCGCTTGGTTCAATGAAGCACTCGCAGACCTAAATGCATCCGCCGCGCGCGCATAATCAGCCGCTTGATTTGCCCATCGCCCAGCTTCTGCATACCACTGTGCTCGGTAAGTGCTATTTTTCTTCGCAAGTTGATAATAATACTTAACAGCGAGTGGAAGTAAGCCAAAGTCTGCACT
>DRMS01000179.1 GCA_011322515.1 Leucothrix mucor | reverse complement strand
CTTAAGAAAAAAGTGTCAATCTCCTCTAACGCCTTGATAGGCAGACCGCGAATTTCGCGCGGTCTTCCTATTAAGACGTTAGAGTGGAGCGAAGCGGAACTCAACATCGGGCGATAGGCAGACCGCGCAGCGGTCTGCCTATCAGCTTATTAGAAAGAACCGAGAAGAATGTATTACTTCAAGCATCTTCCTATCTTGATTCTTCAAAAAAATACCAAATAAAATCAATGCTTTACATTATTTACCTCTATCTATGATGAAATAGACAGAGGTATTACTATCAACTAGCATAGTTTCTGTATTAAAAACCACAAAAACAATATATCCTTAATTAATTCAACAATATAGATATTCTGCCTAATTCGTCTATCTTGATATAGACCGCGCCTATCCTATCTAAATAGCCTGATTCTTCCTAATTCAGATAGGATAGATCATACCCTGCTTTTAATCAAATATGAATTGGAGCTTAATAATGAATGATTTATACCTACATGATTTACATTCCAATAGGGCGTTATGGCGTGATTTTTCAAAGTTCCTTGCGCAGAAAAACATTAATGGGAAAGCAATTCCTTGGTATATTCGACGGGCGCAATTTTTCTTATCTAAGGCGCGGAATACTCGGCTTTCTGAGTTAACATTGGAACGAGTTGTTCAGTATTTATCTTTTATTTCTCGTGATTCATTTATGGATGATTGGCAGGTAAATCAATCGGTTGATGCGGTGAATTTCTTATTACGTGACATGTTTCATTTGTCGTGGGTAGGGGATATTAACTGGCAGTCCTTTAAAAAAGATGTGCAACATATTTCTCCTGATCATGCGACGTTGGTACGTGAGTTGGATGTTCCTGAATTAGTTGAACAACGTGTGGCTAAATTTGACCCAGAGTTGAGGGAGGCTTATTCTAAATTACTCACTAAACTGGTGAAAACGCTACGAGTAAGGAATTATGCTGCAAGAACGGAGGAAACTTATTTAATGTGGATAGCTCGTTTTTTGCGCTTTTATGGCAGTGCAACAATTACGGGGATTAATGATCAATCTGTACGCCAGTTTTTAGAGTATTTGGCGATTGAGAAGAAGGTATCACCTAATACGCAAAAGCTTGCTTTAAATTCTCTGGTATTTTTATTTCGTCATGGTTTGGAGCGTCCAATCGGTAATATTGGTGATTTTATAAGGGCTAAGTCGAATACTCGCTTACCTGAGGTGTTGTCTAAGCAGGAGATTCAACAAGTTTTTGCTAACTTATCTGGCTTGTACCATCTTATGGCGGGGTTGCTTTATGGTTCTGGCTTACGCCTGATGGAGTGTGTTCGTTTGCGGGTGCAAGATGTAGATTTTGATTATCAGCAGTTGATCATCAGAAATGGTAAGGGGATGAAAGATCGTGTTGTTCCACTGCCTCAGCGTTTTGTGGATAATTTGCGTGAGCAGATTGAGAAGGTTAAACAAATTCATGCAAAAGATTTGGCATTGAATATTGATGGGGTTTTCTTGCCCT
>DRMS01000178.1 GCA_011322515.1 Leucothrix mucor | reverse complement strand
TAATGGTGATACTGAAGAGCAAGCCTAAAAATGCCCATACACCCGCTGATACTGCCTCATTAAAAACACCACTAGAAACAACCACCACCCATTCTGGACTGGTAAAGCTCGTATAAAACATGGCTGTCATGGCAAAGCTAACGAGTCCATATAAAATATGTTTGTTGCGGGTTTCGTAGTACCTCGTTAGTACATCGCCCTTTGATAATTTAACTTGTGGCTTAGGTCGCGGTCGGTTTGTCCCGCGTTTTGTTCCTGCCTGAATGGCTGATTTAATGAGACCCGCCATCGTTTCAGGTTTGTCTTTGCCTTTTTTCTTGGTTCTATTTTCAGGTTCTTTCACCTGATCTGGTTTAACTTTATTATCGTCTATCATTTTTCTATCCTCAGACCTGCACAAAATTAGCCACAACGTAAAAAGGAAATACAAGCAGGAAAACGTGCAAAGCTTTATCATCCCTGATAAATCCATCTAAACACCACGCGAAAAACAGCCCGATTCCGACCCACGGTAGCCAATACATTGCCGCTAAAAGTGTCTTGCTATTGCCAATGCCATCTAAGGCAATAAATAGAATCCAGACCAGCCAGACCGCGCCACGTAAGGCTAGGGTGATTATTGTTAATTGTTGCTGTTGTGTAGGAAGCTTCATTCTTTAACCCCAATAAAAAAGCCCATACCCGATGGGATACAGGCTATAAAAAAAACGACCTTTTTTAGTTAAGCAGGTGCGTATTCATGAACAGGTGGCTGTTCTTGCTGTTGGGGTGCTTGACCGCTGGTATTCGGTGTACTGGTTGTGCTTGGTGCGCCACCGCCATGCTCATGGCTTTTATTTTGAATTAACCACGTATGTTTGCTATTGAGGTCGTCTATTTTTGCCATATCGGTCTTAATATCAAAATAGAATAGATGTTCTTTGGCAACGGGTTGGATTTTTGCATTTTTATCTGCCACCGCTACCTGTGTGATATTGGCATAGGTGCGGTTATCACCTGTTGTTGGATTGGTGCGGGTGGAGTGCTGAATAGTTATTTTTGCAGGTTTACCGACTAAGTTTTGTAGTGTATCGCCTTCTTTAAACTCAGGAGCTAACGCCATAATATGCCCATGCAAGCGACTATCTGGCACATAAGACAAAACGCATTCCGTGAAGATTTCTGATTGTTCGCCTGTGTTTAAATCCGTGAAGACGTAAGCCAATCCGACCATTTCATACACTTTTGACGTGGTAATATTATTTTTAGTAAATTCTTTGGTGTATCTACCAATAAAAGACAAACCGCGCAGGGTGGCGTTAAACGTACCTGCGGGAGCGATTGAGAAGCTTTTGCGCTCAACAATGCGGAATGATCGACTGGTTTCTATTTCTTGCTGGTTTGTGGTAGTTGCTGAATTGGTGGGTGTTGCTGTAGAATCTTGATTGTTCATGATGTTTTTTACTCTTAATTAAATTAATTGTGAATGCGCCTTATCGGGTGTAGTGACCTGATAAGGCAACTTTTAAACTGATACTTATTTATCTTTTTGTTTGCTAATTACCTCCTTAATTAAACGTTACTAAAGTAAAGATCTTTAGTTTCGTAACGTTTTTTTAGCTTTAACCCTTAATCTATAATCTTTCATCTTGCAGGAATTAGAGCAAAACTTTAAAGCCCTACCTGTACCGAAAGTAGCGATAGCCTTAGCGCAGACTTTACAAGTCGTTTCCCTGAAAGCAATATTGCGCTTATTAGGATTGTTAAATTCGGTTGTATGAACGTCTATACCCTTTTCATTTTTAATAATCATCTGTATATCTCCTTAATTGAGCGTTACTAAAGTAGAGATCTTTAGTTTCGTAACGTTTTTGTTTGCGAGTTGCTTACCTCCTTTCTATTCTGATTGTCTAAATATTCCTTACAGGCAGTATCTACCACCTCATATAATTTGCGCCCATTGATCACTGAAAAAATCTTAACTTGCGCGTGGCGTTTTTTGTCCATTTTGACTTGCTGATAACCGTCTATTTTCATGCTTTTTCCTTTAGTAATTAACTATTTAAGTATACCATTTTATTTGTAAAAATAGTATTAAATAGCTTGTTTTTTATGCCCTTTTGTCGCTTTATTGATGTCTAATTACCTTGATTTTTACACTATTCACCCCTCCAACTAATTGGCTTTTTGTTTTTTTTGTTATTGGGTTTGGGTGAATAAAATATAATTTCTATAATGATTCTAAAAATTTTCGGAGTACCCCCCGTATTACTAAAACGGGGGGTTAAATCCCGCTTTAGGCGGGAAACCGTTCTGCTCTAATGATCAGTTCATCAACATCTAACAGCCCATTAACATGCCCTTTCACGCCTGTTTTACGCATTAATAAATCAATGATCTGTTCGGCTTTCATGCCTTCACTTTGGAGCGTCTTAATTAACGAACCATAAGCCCTACGCCCCCAAAAAACCTTTTTAGCAATGCTAGATTTAACCTTTGCAGTAAAGGCTTCATAAGGGGCTGGAATAACGGGAGTGCCTGAGTTGTAATCTACCCATAAATTAAATAATTCCTGAACACCTGAAAAGCCACGAACAAAATATTCATCTTGATGCAACATAGATTCAAGCGGGATAACCTCCTTGTTCTTTCTTGAAATTTCCCGTTCTATTCTTATCCACGATAATTCCACCTCATCAATAGAACCCAAAGCGGCATCCTCTGCCTTGCCTAATT
>DRMS01000177.1 GCA_011322515.1 Leucothrix mucor | reverse complement strand
GATTCTAAATTCCGCATAGACAGAACCCAATGATTGCGCGCCCCCTTTGTGAATCGTGAACTGACATTGGTATCCAGAGAGCATAATAAATTCTGCTAACACCTTGGCAAGACTATTAATTCCCTGTCCACCAATACCCGCTAGTAGCAAATTAAAGGTTTTGGACATTAGACTCAACGACCTCAATAGCATTATTCGGACAAACATCTAAGCAAGCGGTGCAACGACGGCAACGGCTTAAATCAATCTGTAATTTTTTATCCGCCGCTTGAATAATCGCGGGGCATTGCAATTTTTCATAACACAGCGTGCAACCATGACAGAGATCATTATGGATCAATAAACGCCTCTCCTTAAAACGGCGTAATGCTTCAGCATTCGGTTGTAGCGCACAGTCTCCTTGCACCCAAATGGCTTTAACCCCCTGTATTTTAGCTGCTGTTTGAATGGTTTCGGCTAATTCTGAGGAGACAAATGCATTTACCTTAAAGATATATTGAACCCCGATCCCTTCTAGCAGTTTGCCTAAATCTGTTTTATCGGATGAGGTGGGGGAATCCTGATGCCCTGTCATTGCAACACTGCGATTATCAAAAATAATATGGGTAAGGTTGATATTATTTTCTACCGCACTTTGCAAAGAGATCAATCCACCATGAAAAAAACTACCTTCACCCCCTGTAGAAACCAGCGGTTGGTCTGGTAATAAATGGGCGATTCCCTGTGAAATTCCAATCCCTGCATTCATACACAATAGCCAGTCGGTACGATGAGGTGGCAAGGAGGAGCAACCGATATCACCGCCAATAATGCCATCACCAATCGCTTTATCAATCCCATAAAAAGAAGAACGATGCGGACACCCTTCGCAAAAACTTCCTGCTCGCTCAGGACAGTCTATCTCCAGTGATAATGCCTTATTGTCAGTAATAACATTAAATTCATTAGCAAAATAATCTCTAAGCAACTCATCCGACAACTCTCCCCATGCAGGGAAAAACTCTTTACCTTGTATCTCACAGGTCACTTTACCAAAGGCTTCACGCTTAATCATGGTTTCTAAAAAACCATCCTGATCTTCCGCGATAATAATTTTTTTCTTATGCTGTGCAAATTGAATAAAATCAGAAAGATTAATCGGATAGGTTAATTCAATATTAAGCAGGTGAACCTGTTTGCTTAACCCCAGTGATTCAATGACTTCATAACAGATGCTATAACTTGCCCCACGCGTAACAATGCCAACGCTGGATTCGGGGTTAAAATGCTCACTAAATAGTTGCTGATTCTGCTGTTGCAGTGTTTGTAAACGCAACAGATGATCACGATGATTCCGCACCGCTTTTGCACCAACATTAATCAAATTTTCAGGGTCTTTTTTAAAGATAAAATTGCGGGTTTTTAGTCTTTCTTGCTGGCGGGTAACAAGACTGGATTGATAAGCGATTCTCCCTGCGACAAAGACCAGCACAGGCAACTGTAGTTGTTCGGAGATGCTAAACGCTTGTTTGACGCACTTATAAACCCCCTGCACCGTAGCAGGTTCTAATAAGGGTAGATTAAATTGCGGCGCATACCAATGAACATCCTCTTCACCCGTGCTAGTACGCGCACCTGGGTCAGTGCCAACCACAATGACCATACCGCCTTTTATTTTACAAACAGCGGAATAATTGAGTGGATCTGCGGCAATATTTAATCCCACATGCTTCATCACCACTAACGAACGCGCCCCACATAAACTAGCCCCCATACAAGAAAGCGCCGCAATATGTTCATTTAAAGCATGATTAATGAGATAGTTATGCTGATCTTTTTCAGCCTCTAAACTATTAATAACACGGTTCACAGGCGAACCAGGATAATGGGATATATAATCAACACCCGAATCCTGAGCGGCCCAAGCAATGGCATCATTGCCATCTGCAAAAAAAGCACGATGCGTATTAGTCATTCGTTACACTATAGTTTTTCAGATAAATAATTTCTTGATAAAAGGAGTGAAAGCTTCAGATTTTCCGTCATCAAGATGAAATTTACTCTCGTTCCCATCGCTCCAGCGTGAGAATGGTACATCACCAATAGTTATGGTCATGAGGACATAAACCTTTAATATGCAGATGTTTTATAGGTCTGCGATTGCTATTAGGTTTTCCTTTATAGCTTACAGTGTTTGTTTTATGTGTATGCCAGCTTATTTTTTCGTTACATTCCTTATTCTGCTTATGTTTAAGTACAGTGTTACTTGCATTTTTTGAGTTTAGAGATGTACAAGCCGTTAAGTAGAGTACTAATGCTACAATGAATAAGTTAATTGTATATAGTTTCATATTATCTCCAAATTTATACCGCTTTAATAACCGCCTTCCCATTCTCCACAGCCAATATTTTCTTGCCACTAAGAATCTCATTAAATAAATCATTAACCAACGCACCACGCCAATCATCAGAGAGTGTCTGGCGTTTTTCTTGCACCATGCTTGCTATTTTTTTACGCGTAGTAATAACCGCAGGTGTAACACCTAACTCATCTGCGCGAATATTAAGAGCAGTCATTAAAATATCAATTATTTTATTTTGCTTAGCGGTTGTCTTTTTTCTGCGATTTATCTCAGGCCATTCGCTTGGAGGCAAAGACAATCCCTTTTTAATACATTCTAGCCATATTTTATGATACTTCTTTGTTTTAGGTGCATTAATTCCACGCATATCAGCAATACTTTGTTCATCTTTAGGTTGCTGTCGAGCGAGATCTATTAAAATTTCATCTTTAATAAGCCATCTGCGTGGCAGGTTTTTTTCCTCAGCCAAATGCTCCCGCCATGCGGCAAGTTCTCTTAGAATAGCTAATTGCTGACGTTTAAGAACCTGTAATCCTTTTACCTTTTTCCAGCGTGCTTCAGCATTAATGGCATAAAGATTAGGATTGCTAAAATGGGCAAAATCAGCATCCAGCCAGTCTAATCGTTGTTGTGAAATTAACTTGTCGCGGATAATGGGATAAGCCTGCGCCAGATAGCGCACATCATCAATCGCATAATCCAATTGTGCTTGATTTAGCGGACGCTTTGCCCAGTTAGTGCGTGATTGAGATTTGTCTAGATCAACGTTTAACACGTGTTGCATTAAACGCGCATAGCCCATATGGTCACCATAACCCAATA
Source organism: Leucothrix mucor (assembly GCA_011322515.1). Taxonomy (GTDB): domain Bacteria; phylum Pseudomonadota; class Gammaproteobacteria; order Thiotrichales; family Thiotrichaceae; genus JAGLBW01. The sequence continues at coordinate 33 of DRMS01000177.1, read as the reverse complement.
CCGATGCGGCAGGTTGAGTATCAAAAATGGGTT
>DRMS01000176.1 GCA_011322515.1 Leucothrix mucor | reverse complement strand
TTAATGTTTCTGCCTATTCACCCGCACCCTTCGACAAGCTCAGGAAGCGGTGTCCTGAGTCTACCGAAGGGCTAGTTCCCTGAGCTTGTCGAAGGGTGCGGGTTGTTTGCTATGACTTTACTTGTCCCGCCTTAAGTTGGTAGCCAATCTGTGCAATAGGGGTAAATTCATTACTTAAAACTTCCTTACGTAAACCTCATAGGGATCACAACGGTGTAAACTATTTTTCTATTGGGTGAAGGACGCCCATTTTTTCAGTTGTTTTTATTGCATTAGCGATAAACATTCCAATAAATGGCCCAATAAATGCAGCGATAAAAATTCCTTTTGTTGCGTGACCGAATAAAGTAAAAATAAGTGCAGTGGTGAAGGCTATGGTAATAACGATAATAGTTTTTCTATTGATCAATGGTAGCAATAAACTAAAGAATAATGCGGGTAAGGCAAAGTTAAGCACTGGTCTTATTTCTGAGACATTATTGAGTAAGAAATCACTGCCTTTTATACCAATAAAAGTGCCTATGACCCAGCTTGAGTAGGCGCCTATTTCAAGCCCTACTATCCATGACCAGCGTTGCTTGCTGGGAATTTGTTTTATTTTGCTAAAGGTGGTTGCAAATACTTCATCTGTTAATCCAAAGGCGATCATTGCACGTTGTCTGCGAGGAACTGTTTTAACCATGGAGGATAAATTACCACCATACAATAAATGACGAAGGTTTAGACCCATAGTGATTAACACTGTGGTAATCAACGGTGTGCCAGCAACAAATAAAGCAACAAAGGTAAATTGGCTAGCACCTGCAAAAATCAGTATGGAAATAAGCATAATAATGCTGCTGCTTAACTCCATGGATTGAGCACTGACGCCAAAAGCAATCGCCACAGGTAAATACCCGATGACTATAGGCCAACTTTGTTTTAATCCCCCAATAAACATTTACTTTTCCTTATAGTGATTTTTTAAAAACAAAAATATGTGTACCGCCTTCTGTCTTAGATTTTCCAAACGTTGCGTAAACTCGTTGGTGCTCTAATAGATTTAGACCAGAGCTTTCAGCTAGTGCAAAGAAGTTTTCTACAGATGTTTTACGCTCCACTTCATAGTCTATGCCAGCCAGTAATGCTTCTAGCTCAAGGTTTAAAAAGCTGCAATAGCCAAGCAACATTTTATTCTCTGTAGTTTCAAAGTCGCTTTTTTGCATTGTTTCACGTAAAAGCCTTAGGCGTGAAATGGCGGCATCAATAGAGTTTGTGATTGCCATAAAGGCGATAGTGGGAAGTTCTTGAGCGTAAGGTAGGATGAAATCATATCCATTAGGGGAGAAGTCACCCATATTTTCACGCGTGATAAGACTAATAACATCCAGCATATAGCTAACATGATGGTTGATTAATGCCTGATTTCTTTCTTTTTCTGAATTGAAAGAAGGAATTATTTCATCGGCGATAATAAGGATGCCGTCATCTTCTAGTAGCGCATGAGCTTTTTGGAGAAAATAGCCCGTATTTAAGTGGTGGGATGCGCCTGTAGACGTGATAATGGAATATTTAGAGGCACTGTCTAGATCTAAAAAATCCCCACATTGTAGTTTGATGTCTAGGTGTTCTGTGTTTTTCTTTAAGTAGGCAAAGGCGGTAGGGCTAGGCTCGACGGCAGTAACGTTTAGGTCTGGAATAAGATCCAGTAGCATGAGTAAAGGGAGTCCTGGACCTGTTCCCATATCTAAAATAGTGTTACTTCCATCGCCGTGTTTAAGGAGCATTTTTCCAGCAACCAGTGTCTGGCGAGCATAGCCAGGATGTAACAATTCATAAGCATTATAACTATGCACATTGATACGGTCTTCAAATAAAGGTTCTTCAGATTCTGTTTGCTCAATTTCAACGGTATGTTGTAGCTTGATGAAATCGTCAATTTGATGGGGCAGGGTGGGTATAGCGTGAATTGAAAGTGCTTCTGATGCGAGAGTTGCTGATAACAAATTGCCAGTGGTTGCAATTTTGCTTAAAAAGTTTATTTGCTTATTATTTAAAGTAATGTCATTTGCCTTGCTAATAGCAAGAATCTTGTTAGCTTCTTTTTCTATCGCGGTACTATGATTATTTTCTGTTGAACTATAGGTATAACCTTTGCTTTTAGGAAAAATATATAAGCAGAGCTGTTCTTTCTCAGGGCTAAAATAAAGAGAGACGGGTGATTTATAATTTTCTCTTTGGGTGCTGAGAACTCTGGCTTCTATATTGCGTGCGACAATTTCAGGTTCGGCACCTGTGCGAATGAGTAATCGAAATACAGGCAAGCCATTCGCCACCTCTACTGAATGACGGCGGATGAGTGTGAGTAAACCATCCCACTCTTCTTGGTCGGCTGGTGTGGATTTAACAATGGTATATTCGCTAGAAAGTCGCTTGTCTTTGGGGTATTGAACGGTAACAATAGCGGAAACATTATCCGTTGGTGCAGAATAAATATGCGGGCAATTGGCATCAAACGTATAATGCTCCCCTGGACTTATTAGCTTAGGGCTATCAACCGAACCTGTTAAAAGATGTCCCTGTAATACGGTAATTTGCTCTTTAACGCCAGCAGGGTGAGGGGTGGATTCTCGATGGCTATTTGCCTTAATCGTCATATGGTAGGCTTCAATTCTCAGATTTTCATTTGTCTGGTCGATTAATTGAAGTGACATGCCATCGACATTTAATTCTGGGTTAATATTCTGTGGGGGGATATTAATGAGGTCGCTAAAAGGTACTTCTAAAGCGTCAGCAATACTCCAGAGGGTAGAAATGGTTGGGTTGCCGCTACCATCTTCTAGTACAGAAAGTGTTCCTTTGGATACACCTGACCGCTCGGCAAGCCCTGACATGGTAAGTTCACGTTTTTTTCTGAGGATTTCTAGTCGTTTGGCAACCGTTGACTGGAGAATTTTATTTGAAATCATTGTTGTTAGTCTTCCTTGGCTTAAATATAGAGTGTTATTCGTTATAGTGAACTTAGGGTGTAGTTTGCCAGAAAATTATACTAAATATTGCTCTAATATTAAACAGCTTAATAATTATAACAATAATCTGAACAAATATGGAGCTTATTAGGGAGAGAAAGGCGTAAAAAAGCCGCATGAAATAAGCGTTCCATGCGGCTTTTTTTGCTTTTATAGTTTTTCAGATAAATAATTTCCGAACCTAAGGAGTTCAAAACTTGTTTTGCGGAGTTCGCACAAGCTAAACTTGGATTCCTGCGAAATTTAATAGCTGAATGTCTATCAATACCTTCGCCAAATCTAAACGGTAGGGTAGATAAGTGTAACGCATTCGCCGCAACATATTGATTTTGGTGGATGCGCTATCGCTTATCTACCCTACAAATAACGATTGGCGAAGGTATTAGCCTATAGATGAGGTTATTTAAACCCCAGCTTTTTAAGAATCATTGCCATTGGGCAAAAACCTGTGAAAGCAGATTGAAGCATCATTACGCCAACAAAAATAGTTAGCCACATAAAGTTTCCGCTAACCGTCATTGAAAGCAATACGCTTATTAAAACCATTGCGCCAGCACCTGCCATTACACCATTACTTACTGTCATTTTGAATCTCCTAATTTATTAAGTGAACGATTGTAGTTAAAACACAATTAATCCTGCATTGCAAATTATCAATTATTTTTCGTTCTTTGGATAATCTCGCGGTAGGGCGCCAATATAAAGTTGCCGTGGGCGACCTATACGTGATTCTGGATCTTGCATCATTTCATTCCAATGGGATATCCAACCAACGGTACGTGCTACTGCAAAAATCACAGTAAACATATTGAGAGGAATCCCCATTGCCAATAAAATAATACCAGAATAAAAGTCAACATTGGGATATAGATTGCGTGAAACAAAATATTCATCTTGTAGCGCAATACGCTCTAATTCCATTGCGGTATCAAACAATTCTTGGTATTCATTATCAGGACCTAGGGTAGATAATACCTCGTAGCAAGTTTTGCGGATAATCCTTGCGCGAGGGTCATAGTTTTTATAAATACGATGTCCAAACCCCATCAGACGAAACCTATCATTTTTATCTTTGGCACGATCAAAATAATGCTGAATATCGTTATCAGATTCAACAATATCAACCAGCATGCGAATAACAGCCTCATTTGCCCCGCCATGTGCAGGTCCCCAAAGTGATGCAATACCTGCGGATACAGCAGCAAAAGGATTAGCTTCGGAGCTTCCTGTTAAACGCACGGTTGAGGTTGAGGCATTTTGTTCATGGTCGGCATGCAGAATAAAAATCAGATCCAATGCTTTTACCATAAACGGGTCTGGAGTATAGACTTCAGTGGGCTTACTAAACATCATATGCAAAAAATTAGCCGCATAACTCAAATCATTGCGCGGATATTCAAAGGGTAAACCATTTGCATAGCGATAACTCCATGCGGCAATAGTGGGCATCTTGGCGATTAATTGATGCGCCGCAATCATGCGATCTTTAGGATTGTGAATATCCATATCATCATGGTAGAAAGCAGATAATCCACCAACCACACCCACCATAATCGCCATGGGATGAGAGTCTCGACGGAAGCCACTGTAAAAGCGCTTTAGCGCCTCATGTAGCATCGTGTGATGCGTGATAATATCTTGGAATTCTATTAATTCTTCTTTGCTGGGCAGTTCGCCATTAAACAGTAAGCAACAAACTTCTAAAAACGTACTATTATCGGCAAGCTGCTCAATGGGGTAGCCGCCATACTGTAATTCACCTTTTAAACCATCGAGATAGGTAATAGCACTACTACAACTAGCCGTTGAGAGAAAGCCAGGATCATAAGTAAAATAACCTAATTGTTTATATAGGCTACGCACATCAATGGTAGGGATGCCGTTAGTAGGACGCAAAATTGCAAGTTCAACCTCTTTACCAGTTGAATTATCTATCAATGTAATTGTGTCCTTTTTGCTCATAAGGAATACCTAACCTCTTTGTTTTAGAAAGTTCGTGTGCAACTTTCTCATCCATGAAAATAAAGGCGCGATGATAGCAGATAGAGTCCCTCTGTTTCCAATAAGTACGGATTATTAAGCTTATTGGACTCAAATTGCGTGTTTTTAATACTTCTATTACGGGCTGATTATCAAAATTAATCAAAATTTTATTACCCAAAAAAATAATTTTAGTGTAGATTACCCCTCCACAACTATTTGAGGAGCGTTGCAACCTTTCCGATTATTTGATTTTTAGATCAAATAATGTGCGAAAAGGCTAGGCTCAAATAGACTTCAATTTGCAACGGCGCTCAGTCACACTTTAAGGAGTACTTAGATTATGGCTGGGAATCATTTATTCACTTCCGAATCTGTTTCTGCTGGACATCCCGATAAAATGTGCGATCAGGTCTCTGATGCCATTCTGGATGCCATTATCGCTGAAGACCCTAATGCACGCGTTGCCTGTGAGACAATGGTCAAAACGGGCATGGTGGTGATAGCAGGCGAAATAACAACCACTGCCAAGGTTGATTATGAATCAATCGTTAGAGAAACGGTTACCGATATTGGTTATAACTCATCAGAAATTGGTTTTGATGGTGCATCTTGTGCGGTTTTAAATGCGCTGGGCACACAATCTCCTGATATTGCAATGGGAGTTGATCGTGAAGATAAAGAATCCCAAGGCGCGGGTGATCAAGGGTTAATGTTTGGTTATGCAAGCAATGAGACAGATGTATTAATGCCTGCCCCTATCACGTATTCACATTTGTTAGTTGAGAAGCAAGCCGAGTTAATGAAAAACGGCAAATTAAGCTTCTTGCGTCCTGATGCGAAAAGCCAAGTAACTTTCCGCTACGAAAATAACAAACCTGTTGCTATTGATGCCGTTGTTCTTTCAACACAGCATGACCCTGTTCATCTGCCAGACCTTCAAGAAGCAGTTATGGAAGAAATCATCAAGCCTGTGCTACCTGCTGAATGGTTAGACGAAAATACCGCTTATCATATTAATCCAACAGGCAACTTTGTTATTGGTGGTCCTGTTGGTGACTGTGGTTTAACAGGTCGTAAGATTATTGTTGATACATATGGTGGCATGGCGCGTCACGGTGGGGGGGCTTTCTCTGGAAAAGACCCTTCAAAAGTGGATCGTTCAGCAGCCTATGCAGGTCGTTATGTTGCCAAAAATATTGTGGCGGCAGGTTTAGCAGAGCGGTGTGAAATTCAGGTTTCTTACGCGATTGGTGTTGCAGAGCCTACCTCTATTTCAATTGAAACCTTTGGCACAGGTACAATAAGCGACGAAAAAATCGAAGCAATGGTGCGTGAAGTCTTTGATCTACGTCCCTTTGGTATTATGACTATGTTGGATTTATTAAAACCAATCTACCGTCAAACAGCAGCATATGGTCACTTTGGTCGTGAGAATATCGGCTTGCCTTGGGAAGTTACCGATAAAGTAGATGCATTAAAAGCAGCACTTTAAGTTTCAACTTCTATATCTATAAAAAACATCTGTAGCCTGTATTGAGTCTAAGCAAAACACAGGGAGGTGCTACTGCGCTCTTCCGTGTTTTGTTCCTCAACACAGGCTATATATTTTAAAATATCAGGAAAAATTACAGAATGAGCAATGATTATATTGTAGCGGACATCAGTCTCGCTGATTGGGGACGTAAAGAATTAAATATCGCAGAAACAGAAATGCCTGGTTTGATGGCACTTCGTGAGAAATATTCTGAAGAAAAGCCACTAGCAGGTGCTCGTGTTGCAGGTTCACTGCATATGACAATTCAAACAGCGGTTCTTATTGAAACATTAACCGCATTAGGGGCTGAGGTACGTTGGGCATCTTGTAATATCTTTTCAACGCAAGACCATGCTGCCGCAGCCATTGCCGCGACCGATGTTCCTGTGTTTGCTACAAAAGGCGAGACACTGGATGAGTATTGGGATTATGCACATAAAATCTTTATGTGGCCCAATGGCGATAGCGCTAATATGATCCTTGATGATGGTGGTGATGCTACATTATTGATCGAGTTAGGGACAAAAGCGGAATCTGATCTTTCTGTATTGGATGATCCAAGCAGTGAAGAAGAAGTGGCGTTATACAACTCAATCAAAGAGAAGCTAAAGACAGATCCTAACTGGTACTCAACCATTCGCCCTAATATCCAAGGCGTAACGGAAGAGACGACAACGGGAGTACATCGTTTATACGACATGCAAGCATCTGGCGAATTAAGCTACCCTGCAATGAATGTAAATGACTCGGTTACTAAGTCTAAATTTGATAACTTATACGGTTGTCGTGAGTCACTCGTTGATGGTATCAAGCGTGCAACCGATGTCATGATTGCGGGTAAAATCGCGGTTGTATTAGGTTATGGTGATGTGGGTAAAGGGTGCGCACAATCGCTACGTGGTTTAGGCGCAACCGTTTGGGTAACAGAGATTGACCCTATCTGTGCATTACAAGCAACAATGGAAGGCTATCGCGTTGTCACTATGGACGATGCTGCTTCACAAGGTGATATTTTTGTAACCGCTACAGGTAACTTCCATGTTATCGATCATGACCATATGGCTGCAATGAAAAACCAATCGATCGTTTGTAATATTGGTCACTTTGATAATGAAATTAACTGTGCCAGCCTATCGGATTACGAATGGGAAAATATTAAGCCACAAGTGGATCATGTTATCTTCCCTGATGGCAAGCGCATTATCTTGTTGGCAGAAGGGCGTTTAGTTAATCTAGGCTGTGCAACAGGTCACCCAAGCTTTGTTATGTCGAACTCATTCACTAATCAAGTATTAGCTCAAATTGAGTTATTCAAAGAGGGTGATAAGTATGAAAACAAAGTGTATATGCTTCCTAAATCATTGGATGAAGAAGTAGCACGTTTGCACCTTAGTAAAGTGGGAGCAAATCTAACTGAATTGACTGATTATCAAGCGGGTTATATTGGTGTTGATAAAGCAGGGCCTTACAAGGTTGCACATTATCGCTACTAATCATTAGAAAAAGTTAAACTACGGATTATCACGAAAAGGCGGCTACCAATTTAAGGTGGGACAAATCTTGTGTAGGTCGGGTTAGCTTATCAAGCGTAGCGAGGTAACGTAACCCGACACAATACCCAGCAAGTTGCACAATGCTTGTCGGGTTACGTTTTTTTGCAAGCAAAAAAATCTAACCCGACCTACAATTCCAGCCAAGCAACTGTCCCATGTTAAAGTGGTAGCCGAAAAGGCTAATTATTATTTTTGTGTAGTCTGTGGTAAGAATTATATCTCATCGTCACGCTACAGAGTCTCTCCAGCGTAGCAATGGATACTAGACGCTCCAGCGTCACTAAAATAAGCACAATTAGATGCTTTGCACCCTTTGTAATGCATCGCTTATTTTCTTCCAAAGCCCACTTTCAGGGCAATATCAAATAAGAGAACCATTATGACTACTCAAAAATTCAGTTTTGAGTTCTTCCCACCAAAAACAGATAAGGGAATTGAAAACTTAAAGCAAACACGTAATACATTAGCTAAATTAAATCCAGCCTTCTTCTCGGTTACTTATGGAGCAGGGGGGACAACCCAAGATTGCACCTTAGAGACGGTCATCAGTATCCAAAAAGAATCAGGCATTGATGCGGCACCCCATCTTTCCTGTATCGGCTCAAGTAAAGCACAAATGCGGGATATTTTAGAGACCTATAAAGACAATGATGTTAAACGTATCGTTGCCTTACGTGGTGATATTCCCTCTGGAATGCAGGATATTGGTGATTTTCACTACGCCAATGAATTAGTAAGCTTTATTCGCGAACAAACAGGTGATCACTTTCACCTAGAAGTAGCAGCCTACCCTGAAAAGCATCCGCAAGCTAAAAGCTATGAGGATGATTTGAAAAATTTTGTACGCAAAGTGAAAGCAGGTAGCAATAGTGCCATTACGCAATATTTTTATAATATTGATGCCTTTAATTATTTTCGTGATGACTGTGAAAAGCAGGGGGTTGATATACCCATTGTACCTGGCATTATGCCCATTACTAATTTTACTAATCTTGCACGTTTCTCCGATGCCTGTGGTGCAGAGATACCTCGTTGGCTGCGTTCACGCCTTGATGGTTATGGCGATGACACCGACTCGATTAAAAAACTAGGGGCTGAATTTGTTACCGAAATGTGCGCTAAACTATTAGCACAAGACGTTGCAGGATTGCATTTTTATAGCATGAATCGCGTTGAGCCAAGTCTATCAATTTGGAATAATTTAGGTTTATCAGAGTTGAAATAACAGAATCCTACTTACTTGGTGTCGTGTGAATACATAGGGGTATTTGCTTATCATCAGTCCTACAAGTGCCTATTTTAAAATAATACAAAACATGCTATAAAAATATGGCGCATCCCAAAGCTAGGAGGCTTGCTATGTTGATTAATAAGTTATTATTTTTAATCTGTTTTACCCTTGTATTTACTTCCAGTGGTTTTGCTGACTCTCCAAAAACAGGAAAAATATTAGGAGGTACTGAGGTTGTTTATCCAGAGTGGTTTAAAGAAAGCTTTCTAGACTTTAGGGAAGACTCGGCAGAAGCGGCGGAATCAGGTAAGCATTTACTGCTGTTTTTTCATGTTGCGGGTTGCCCTTATTGTAAAAAAATGTTGGATGATAATTTTATAGCAGGAGAAAATTCTAAAACAGTTCAAGAAAACTTTGATGCGATTGAAATTGATTTAAAAGGCAGCAAAGAAATTGCCTTTAATGAAAAAATGACCGTTTCAGAATCTGATCTAGGCAAGGTTTTAGCTGTACATTACACGCCAACTATTTTGTTTATGGATGCTGAAAATAAAGTAGTAGCGCGCTTAAATGGCTATCGCTCACCGCGTGAATTTAAGCAAGTGCTAAATTTTGTTAAAGACAAAGCCTATAAAACAATGGATCTGGCAAGTTATCGACAAAAGCATGTGACAGATTCCGTCTATACACTCAAAGATGATTCACGCTATCTACCTGCAAAGCAAGCTACTAATCTTCAAAAACTAGCACAGCAGGATAAACCCTTAATGCTTTTATTTGAGGATAAAAGCTGTGATGAATGTGAACGCTTTCATAAAGAAATTCTAGATTTAGAAGCAACCACAGAAATACTCAAAAAGTATAATTTAGTGCGTTTAGATGCGCTATCAGATGCGGAACTTATTGATATAAAAGGCAATAAAACCACCGCTAAAAAATGGTTGGCAAAGCGTAATATTAGCTATCGCCCTGCTGTTTTTCTTTATTCAGAAGGCAAAGAAATAGAAAAAGTAACAGGCTTGCTTAAATCATTTCACTTCCAACAATTGCTCAAATTTGTTGCTGAAAAGCAATATACAAAATTTGACACATGGATAGGCTATGTTGGTGAGCAATCCAATAAAATATTGAAATCAGGCAAGGATATTGATATTTGGAAATAAGAGCTGCTGATTAATCGATTTCAAGAAGTCGGCTATTTGCCTCTATAAACTCTTCAATAAAGCTGGCTGGGCGTGCGTTGCTGAATCTTTCAACTTCTTTCCCTTCTTCAAACAAGATAATAATGGGAAAGTCGTGCACTTGGTCTTTTCCTTGTAAGATTCATATTCTCATTTTCATCAGCCGTACTACATCAGCAAGTGGAGAAGCCCTTTAAGAAAATCAGAAGAGTCAATATCTCACGTGCAATGAAACGACATCAGAGTAAAAACGTTTCATTTTGGGATAGAAGCTAAAAATTTCATAAACATAAAGCTTAGATTCAGCCCCAATTAATATAGTGTTAAGTACTCTTTCCCTATGGGGATAAATAAAAATAGGGGGGGCGGATTAGGTTGCGTCAGTCTACCACTTGTGGAATAGATTTCAAACGTGAAGCCGAACCTAATGAACTGAATCAATCAAACTTACAATACAGTGATGAAATAGTAGCACTATCAGACTGTAATGTTTTCATCATCACCGTCCCAACACCTATCGATCAATATAAACGTTCTGATTTAAGAAATACTCGTGTGATTGATTTAATTAAGGGATTACAAAATTCTAATACCATCAATACCTTTGCCAAAGCTAAATTGTAGGTGGATAAGTGTAACGCATCCACCGCAACATGTTGATTTTGTTGAATGTGCTATCGTTTATCCACCCTACAAATTGCGATTAGCGAAGGTATTAACCATTGTTAAGGATGTTTATGACTCATAGGTGAATAAGAGTGAAGTAAAAAAAAGCTTATCACCTAGATTTAATAGAGTAGTCAGAGAAAGGAAAATACAATGCGATTACCTCAGGAAGTTCCAAGCAATGAATTTACCAATCTTACTTGTCCTTTTGTTGCTACTTGAATCATATCAATCGTTGCGTAGAGCGACTATGCGCCTCTTGATATACTCCAATCAGGAGCAAAAAATCTGCGCAATATTGGTGAATTCATTGCTTGAAACTTCCTTATGATATTAAATCAGTATTGCCAATTAATAAAATTGATGCGCAGTGTAATAAATGAGATGACGAAAAATTCAAAAAAAACAACACTACTTGTGTTAGCTTCAACTTTTCCTCGCTGGAATGACGATACTGAACCACGTTTTGTTTATGATCTGTGCTTACGATTAAAGGAAGAATATACGCTTATTGTCCTAGCACCACATGAGAAAGGAGCTAAAAATAAGGAAGTAATCGAAGGCTTACAGGTATACCGTTATCGCTATGCTCCAGACTTTCTTGAAATATTGGCGTATGAAGGCGGAATAAGCGCAAAGCTCAAAGGCAATAAACTTAACTACTTGATATTACCCTTCTTCTTTTTAGGGCAGTGGATTGCTATTATTAAACTCCTAAAACAATACCCTATAAAAGCGATACACGCTCATTGGTTAATACCTCAAGGGATATTGGCTCTCGTCGCTCGATTGGTGAGCAGGAATAAGCCCGCTATTTTATGCACCTCCCATGGCGGTGATTTATACGGGCTTAATGATCCAATTAGCAAAACAATCAAACGCTATGTTATTAAGAATGTAGATGCAATGACGGTAGTAAGTTATGCGATGCAAGATGAAATAAAAAAGTTTGTGCCCACAGCAAAACAGGTAGTTGTTGCTCCTATGGGAACAGACCTTAGTAATCTGTTTATCCCTGATGATTCAGTGAAGAGAAAGCCATATCAACTATTATTTGTTGGGCGGTTGGTTGAAAAGAAAGGGCTTCAATATCTATTGCAAGCTATGCCTGACATCATCAAACACTATCCAGAAACTTGTTTAAATATTGCAGGTACAGGGCCAGAACAAGCATTATTAGAAGTATTGGTAAAGGAATTGAAACTAACAAAGCATGTATTCTTTCTAGGCAGACTTTCCCATCAAGCACTCGTTAATGAGTATAGACAGGCGGCAATGGCAGTTTTCCCTTTTGTACAAGCAAAAAATGGGGATGTTGAAGGGTTGGGGCTAGTGATGATCGAAGCGATGGGCTGTGGTTGTCCTGTAATTGCTAGTGATATTCCTGCGGTTAGGGATGTGATTATTGATGGTAAAACAGGGGTATTGCTAGAGTCTGCTAATTCAAAAGATATTGCCACAAAGATTTTGACTCTTTATACAAATACTCCAGCAAGGAAAAAATTAGTAACTCAAGCTCGTAAGTTTGTAGTGAATAACTTTGACTGGAATATATCAAGAAATACCTATTCAGACATAATAAAAAGATTGAGTGACAATGAGTAATAATAAAATAAGGATGAAACCATTTGATTTAGCATTGATTGTAGTCACCATGAATCCTGAGCTTGAGATATTAAAACGGCAGTTTAATAATGTACCTTCTAAAGCAGGTATTATAATTGTAGATAATAATTCAGAAGAGAGTTTACTTTGTGAAGTTGAAGAGCTATCTGCTACCAAAGAATTAGTATTATTAAAGAATGGAGAAAACAGAGGTCTTGCTTCTGCCCTTAATCAAGGTTGTATTGAAGCAAAGTCACGAGGCTATTCTATGGTTTTACTGCTTGATCAAGACAGTGAACCCGAAAAAGGAAGTATTGGAATATTATTAGAGACCTATAATGAGTTGTCTAATACAGGTCAATCAATTGGTTGCGTTGGACCAACCTTGATTGATGTTGTAACAGGTTTGGATTTAGGTTTTCATGCTATTGTAGGTTTAGAGTGGAAGCGGGTATTTTCTGAGAATGGTAAACCCATCGAAATTACCAGTTTGAATGGAAGTGGTACTCTCATGTCACTTAAGCTTTTTTCAGAATTGGGTGGCTTGGATGATGAGTTTTTTATTGATCATGTCGATACTGAATGGTCGTTTAGAGTAAAAAATGCAGGATATCGTTTATTTGGTGTACCTGCTGCTGTTTTTCTTCATAGAATGGGAGATAAAAGCTTCCGTTTTTGGATGTTTGGTTGGAAGGTTTGGCCTTGGAGAAGCCCCTTAAGACATCAATACCTTTTTAGGAATGCAGTAGTTTTATTAAAAAGAAATTATGCGCCATTGGTATGGAAGTTTTGGGCGGTGATTAAGCTAATGATTACCTTTTTGGTTCATCTGATTTTTGATCCTTTACGTATGAAACAATGTAAAAATATGCTTCTTGGTATAAAGAAAGGAGTTCGTATTAAATACTCAATTTTATCAAAAATATAATTTTGGTATTGTTAATTTAGTATATTTTTCAATTCTCCACTTCGTTATGAGGAAGACGACAAATATCGGATACCCATGTGATCATGGATATATTCTAAAAGAGCCATTACATCGTATTATTGGCTACCAACTTAAGGCGGGACAAGTAACGTCATGGCAAATAACCCGTATCCTTCGACAAGCTCAGGGAACTAGCTTCCTGAGCTTGTCGAAGGATACGGGTGAATAGCAGAAACATGAACTGTCCCGCCTTAAACTGGTAGCCGTATTATTTACTTTTGAATCTGTCCATTAGGTTTTACACTTTTTAAAGACTAATCCAGAAGCTAAGAGTAATAATGATAGTAACATTAATGCCCATCGTGAAAGTGTAGGGATGGATTCAACATTGGCGAATCCACCAACTGCAGTTGCGGTATTGTTAGTTGTATTAGTTTCAGCAGTTATAGTGGTTACGTCTGCAGTATTGCTAAAATAACCAGCACTATCAATAGTAGCTATCACCGTGATCACTTCAGTTGCTCCGTTCGCCATTGATGCTATGGTACAGGGTAAAGCTATACAATTTGGGCTTTTTGCACTGATAATGGTTAAGTTGCTTGCTGTGTCAGTTACTTTAACGGTTTTAGCCGTAGCCCCATTATTTGTAACAGTGATAGTATAGGTAACGGTATCGCCAACGGCATATGAACCTGCTGTATCCAAGGTTTTTGTTATAGCAAGGTCAGTTTCATCAGGAACAATTGCTATACTAAAAAAAGCTGAATTATCAGCATAATTATCAGCTGTCCATATCCACTTTGCTGTGCTATCAACTTCTGCTCTCCTTTCCCAAGGATAGACACCGTTCAAACCGTATTCGGTCGCTACAACGTAGCTTGACCAGCCAGTCTTACTAACTTTCCAAGCGTCATTAGTTGTAATGGATGTGCCTAAATTAGTTCCTGCACTGTCTTCAAAGTAATGACCAGAACCAATAAGCGAGAAATTACCAAGAAAGGCCGCTGGTCCTCCAACATCAGTCGCTTCTACATGAAGGTAGTATGAGGTTCCAGCGGTTAATGCGGTGGTAGAAAATGAGTTGGTTATTGTCCAATTGTTACCAAAAGCTAGAAGTGTTG
>DRMS01000175.1 GCA_011322515.1 Leucothrix mucor | reverse complement strand
GTGACAGATGATGTACATCTGATTAACACCATGTCTAAAAGTTACCATGATATTCAGGGGGTGATTGATAAATATGGCGTACCACCTGAGCGTATTCGAGATTATTTAACCCTCATGGGTGATACTTCCGATAATATTCCAGGTGTGCCAAAAGTTGGTCCTAAAACAGCGGTTAAATGGCTCAATGAATACGGCACATTAGAAAATGTCATGCAGAATGCGGATAAATTTAAAGGCAAAGTAGGGGAGTATTTGCGTGAGTCTTTAGATCATTTGCCGTTATCTTATCAGCTAGTGACCATACTTTGTGATCTAGATTTAGACTGTTCACCTGAGTCATTAAGCTTTAGCAAGGTGAATACACAACGCCTTGCTGAGTTATATCAGCAGTATGGCATGCGCACTCGTCTAAAGAAGCTAGAAGAAACCTCTGATGAAAAAATAGAAGTTGTTAGCGAGCTTGACGATGTACCGCTACAGGAGGAAATCAGTGAGGTTGAGTATCAAACTATTCTAACCGAGGAGCAATTGGATCAATGGCTAGCTGATTTGCAAGTTGCCAAACTATTTGCTTTTGATACTGAAACCACCAGCTTAAATTATATGGATGCGGAAATTGTTGGCGTTTCTTTTTGTATTAAAGCAGGAGTCGCTGCTTATTTACCTCTAGCACATGATTATGTAGGCGCACCGCAGCAGCTTAATCGTCAAAAAACGTTGGCTAAACTTAAACCGTTACTTGAAGACCCAACCGCCTTAAAAGTAGGGCAAAATCTTAAATATGATCGCAGTGTGTTACTTAATCATGGCATTGAATTAAAAGGCATTGTTCACGACACCATGTTAGAGTCCTATGTGCTTGATTCTGCCGCTAATCGCCATGATATGGATACCTTATGTAGCAAATATCTTGATCAAGAAACCACTAAATTTACCGATATCGCAGGCAAAGGAAAAAAACAGCTCACCTTTAATCAAATTGATTTAGAACACGCATCTCCCTATGCCGCAGAGGATGCTGATATGACAATGCGCCTGCATCTACATTTTTGGCAGCAATTAAAGCCCTTGGCAGCGCAAGAGAAACTCTATCGTGAAATAGAAATCCCCTTAGTGCGTGTTTTATCCGACATAGAGCGCAACGGTGTATTAATTGATGCCGATATGCTGGCAGAACAAAGTGTTGAAATTACCGCGCGCTTGCAAGCATTAAAAGCCACGATTTATGAACAGGTTGGTGAAGAATTTAATCTATCCTCACCCAAGCAAATTCAAGAAATATTTTTTGATGAAAATAAATTAAACCTACCGATTATTCGTAAAACGCCGAAAGGACAGCCCTCTACCGCAGAAGATGTATTGAAAGAATTAGCATTAACGCATGATGTACCGCGCTTATTGTTAGAGCATCGTGGTTTAAGCAAACTCAAGTCAACCTATATTGATAAATTACCCAAGCAGATCAATGATCACACAGGGCGCATTCACACCTCCTACCATCAAGCCGTCACCGCAACAGGTCGCCTCTCATCGGCTGATCCTAACTTGCAAAATATTCCCGTGCGTACAAGTGAAGGTCGTCGCATTCGCCAAGCTTTTATTGCGCCACAGGGTAAAAAAATACTAGCCGCCGATTATTCGCAAATAGAATTGCGCATTATGGCGCATTTATCAGGCGATAAAGGACTACTCAGCGCCTTCGCCGCAGGAAAAGACATCCACACCGCTACCGCCGCAGAGATTTTTGAAGTAGATTTGCAAGCGGTAGAAAAAGATCAACGTCGTGCCGCAAAAGCGGTCAATTTTGGCTTAATCTACGGCATGACCGCGTTTGGATTAGCTAAACAGCTCAATGTCTCACGTAAAGAAGCGCAAAATTATGTGAATAAATACTTTGCCCGCTATGCAGGCGTACAAGATTATATGCAAACCACCCGCGAAAAAGCCCGCGAACAAGGTTATGTAGAAACTCTATTGGGTCGCCGTCTACACCTGCCAGAAATTAACGCCAGAAATGGAATGCGTCGAGCTTACGCAGAACGCACCGCTATCAATGCACCCATGCAAGGAACAGCAGCGGATATTATAAAACTCGCCATGATTTCTGTTAATGACTGGTTGCGAGAAGAATATTGGCAACGAGAAGCTAAAACTAAAATGATAATGCAAGTGCATGATGAACTGGTGTTTGAAGTACCTGAAAATGATCTTGAGCGCATTGAAAAAGAAATTATAGCGCGAATGACTAATGCGGCTAAGTTAGATGTGCCACTGGTTGTTGATGCTGGGGTAGGGACTAATTGGGATGAAGCGCATTGATAGCTTCCTTTCTTTTGCCTTTTACGGGCATTAGGTTTCTAAAGTACAGGGCTACAGCCATTTTAAAAATCACAATATGTAGCGTGTATTGTATCTATGAAGACACCGTATATTGTATGTCAAAATGGGCTACCAGTTTAAGGCGGGACAGTTTATGTTTCTGCTATTCACCCGCACCCTTCGACAAGCTCAGGAAGCGGTGTCCTGAGTCTACCGAAGGGCTAGTTCCCTAAGCTTGTCGAAGGGTGCGGGTTATTTGCCATGACGTTACTTGTCCCGCCTTAAGTTGGTAGCCATAGGCGGGAACGAGGATTTCCTAACTATCCCGTCTTAAGGTGGTGACCTCAAAATGGTTGTAGCCCAGCGTTTAGCGGTTATTAATGCTTATGACTTTGCTATTTCCATTTTCATTTTTCATTATTGGCATTAGTTTCAGTTGTGCCTGTTTCAGATTTATTTTGTTGCTCCTCCATTTTGCTAGTCTGAGTTTTTTGGTCTGCCTCTTTCTTTGTTGATTTTGCAGGAGTATCAAAGCCCATATCTGTTTGCAAGCTGGCCGTTAGCTCTTTAATATTGCCTCCCGCTAGCCCCACTTCTTTAAGCAGATTATCTACCATAGGTGCTTGTGCCTTATAGCGTAGGGCGCTGTCAACAATCTGGTCAGCCAGACTGCCACCACCGCCATTAGAACCACCACCGCTTCCGCCACCTGAGCCTCCCGCGATATTGGACATACCATCAATATGCATAATTTTAATGCCATCGATATTCTCAATAGGTCTAACGCTTTCTTTGATAATATCAGGTAGTTGCTGAACAATTTTCTCTTTAACTTGCATTGAGATTTGCTCATCCGAAAGCATATTTGCAGCTTCATTAATGGCTAGTTTACCCGCAGCATCAACCTCATAACGTATTTTAACCGCAGACGCATTTTCTTTATCTGCATTAGCTTGAGCTTTTGCAAAAATCTCTGTTCTTTCTGCTTCGCGAGTTGCGCTGATAATTTCAACATCTTTATTTCTTTGCGCCATAGTGACATCTTT
Organism: Leucothrix mucor; assembly: GCA_011322515.1. Classification (GTDB taxonomy): domain Bacteria; phylum Pseudomonadota; class Gammaproteobacteria; order Thiotrichales; family Thiotrichaceae; genus JAGLBW01. The sequence goes on along the minus strand of DRMS01000175.1, from coordinate 2,747 downwards.
AGCTGTGACGATTTCTTCTTTCTTTGCTACTTCTACTGCCTGTACTTTATAGGTTTCGATCCATGCCTCTGCTGTTTCTTTATGTGCCGCTGCGACCGCGATACCTTCATCTTTTTTAGCCTCTTCTATCTGGCGATCTTTTTCAAGTTCAGCTTTTGCAATTGCCATCTCTTGAGCCTGCTCTGCAAACACCTTATCCTCATCTAATTTAAGTTGCTGTTTGCGAGCTGCTACATCACTTTCCTTAACTTTTACCTCTTTTTCATTTTTAACGCGATTTTGTTCTTCTAGGTTTTTTGCAATTTGAGTTTCAACAAAGGTAATACCTTCAACATCCAATGCATTATTTCGATCAAAAAATTCAAGATCCGTCTGATGAACCTTAGCAAGCGCAACGGCTTCTAGTTGTAAGCCAAATCTTTTTAGATCAACTCCCAGCGCCTCTTCAACAATATCGTTCACCTGATCATTATCATCATGTAATCCTTGAATATCCATTTTGGCACAGGCTTCACGCAAAGACTCTGCGCAGGATGCATCAAATTGTTCTTGTAATTCTTTAATGTGCATTGTTTTTTCGCCCAGTGTTTGACCCGCTAGAGAAATTGAGTCTGGCTCAGGAATAACACGCAACATAAACTCAGCGGTTATATCAACACGCAATTTATTTTTGGTAATAAACGCTTCTTTTTTCTCCCGCTGAACAACAAACTTGACAACGTTCATATTGATCGTCAGTTTGTCATGTAGCACAGGAAAAACAAAACCACCATTATCCATAATGATTTTTTCGCCGCCAAATCCTGTTCGGATAATGGAGATTTCTTTCGTTGCACGTTCAAAAAATAGTAAGAAAAGTGCGCCTGCTATGAGGAGAATAGTGACTATAGCACCACCACCTATTAATAAAGAACCTAACCCTTCCATGTGAATTGCCTCTCTTTTTAAGTTTTAAATGATCTGTGACAAACAACATAGCGTATTAATAATTTAATAACTAGCCCCCTATCGTAAATAGTTTAATTTTTATGTGGGGGGGGAGGGGAGGGGGGAGGGGCTTTCTCTATGTTATTGATAGTAATAATATTAATATGTTATTATATTCTTATTAAAACGTCTATAAAAATGGCTTTTGAAACATATCTAATATAAAACTTAAGATGAAAAAATGGCTTTTTTAATGGTATTAATGTCTGCTTATTTGCAATTTATATATAAGCCATGTTTATTTTTCTATGGTTTGTCAGATAACTAGTTTCCTAAGGAACGAGCACGGAATAACTCCCTGAAGTTCTAACGCAGAATTTTTATTTCAGATTGGATGAACTCATGAGGCGCATAGTCACTCTACGCAACGAATGAGATCATCCAAGCTGGGATAAAAAAGCAAATTAGAGATCGGGAAGTTGTTTCATGCACGTTCCTAAGGAGTCCAAGCTTTATCTGAACGGATACTCTACTGAAAATTAATAGGACATCATAGCGTGTCGCTGAATAGTGAACTTACTATCATCAATATTAAGCTTTTTTAAGACCTCTTTTTCTTCTTTAGATAACAATCCACGCTTTAGCGCCATTAATCGACAAGCAATTTGTGAGATATTTTTTTGCTCAATAGCAGACAATTTTGTATACCCCTCTAAGAATAGGCTTGTCTCAAATAATTTGTCCTGATTGGAGACAGAGCCTGAGTAGAGTGACTCTATTTGATTCAGAAGATAGTCAAGATTAGCATTATAATTGCCAAATAATTCAATTCTCACCGCAACCGTTCTAGCCAGAGATGTAACATAATCCTGACTAGGGTCAGACTGTTTTAAGGCGCTAATAACATCCAAAATATATAGCTTTGCTGAGATGCGCAGCCTTACCTCTTTAAGGACTGAAGCTTGCACCCAAGCATCCCAAAACCCTGTAATAAGGGTTGATATAAACGGTACATAAGTTCTAGCACTTGTTCTACCAACAATCTTCCTTAATAAGACTTTAGCAAGAATATTGCTAAACAGTACTTTGACTTTATAGAGCGCGACTAATAGCCAGTAGTGTCTGCTTCTTTTTCGATAAGGGTTTAGCCCAAAAGACCGCTCAGGAGCAGGTTCGTCTAATTCTAAAACAGCCCTGACCAAAGTCCGTCTTATATCAAGACCGAGGGATTGCTGTTGTTCGGCTTCGTGAATATAACGTGCGGTTACGATAAATCCAATATGAAATAGTAGCCAGAATTCCAGCACGATAACGAGTACATTAACAACAGCAATCAATGCAAGTACGGAGGGGGATACTGATAATAAAGGTTGATCAGCGATTAGTATTAAATCAAAGGAGACGGTGATTAGAGTAGCGAGAAAACCAACTAAAAAGGAAAGCCACAAGGCTATTTTTGTGATCTTTTCAGGTGAAAATGCAGGAAAATAAAATTGCTTATTATTGATATAGTTATCAATATAATACACTCCCCATGTTTCCAGTGATTTTTGTATCATTTATCTATTAAATTATGTTTTAAATATGCGGCGGAGAATGATCTAAATTGCTTACATTGTCCAACTATTTAGCCTATAGATATTCACTTATTAAATTTCATATTAATGACTGAAAAGCTAAGGAACGTGCACGGAATAACTTCCCGAAGTTCTAACGCAGAATTTTTATTTCAGATTGGGTGAACTCATGAGGCGCATAGTCACTCTACGCAACGAATGAGATCATCCCAAGCTGGGATAAAAAGGCAAGTTAGAAATCGG
>DRMS01000174.1 GCA_011322515.1 Leucothrix mucor | reverse complement strand
GGTTAAAAATGTTAGTACGCCTAGATATGAAGTAGCTAGCTTAGATAAAAAAGAATAACGCAACCATTAATCTGAAAGATCCAATATTGTCGGGTTATGTTTTTTTGCAAGCAAAAAATCTAACCTAGGAACGTATACAGAATAACTTCCCGAAGTTCTAACGCAGAATTTTTATTTCAGATTGGATGAACTCATGAGGCGTATAGTTACTCTACGCAACGAATGAGATCATCCAAGCGGGGATAAAAAGGCAAGTTAGAGATCGGGAAGTTGTTTCGTACACATTCCCTACCAATAATAACTCAATATAAACTATTCCACGCATTTCTATGCAGACTCATCATCCCAAAATACTAACATCAAAAAATATCGACCAACTCTTGCCCTATTTTAAACAATATGGCGATTCCTGCATGGCATATTCAGGGCTTCAAGAGGGCTTGGAGTATTTCTTTGTCGATGGAGTTGGCTATATAAGCTACTTACGCTATAAGCATCTACTCTTTGCACCAAGAGGTAGAGTCATTGTGCTTGCTAATCCCATTTGCGCTAAAGAAAACATCCATTCATTACTACAACAGTTTATTAATGCTTATCCAACTGCTCAGTTTATTCAAATATCACGTGAGTGTGCGCTGATTCTTGATCAGTTAGGCTATCAAATTAACCAATTTGGTATTGAAACTCAACTATCTATTCAACATTATGATCTAAAAGGAAAAACAAAAAGCAGTTTACGGCAGTGGCGTAATAAATGTCGGCGTGAGGAGGTTGAAATTGAGGAGATTGACCTATCTCAAGGTAATGAATTGACAGAGATTAAATCATTGTCGCAGTCTTGGCTGAAAAACAAAGGGGGCAAGCAACTTACTTTTTTAAATCGTCCTTTTTTATATCAACACGAGCTAGATACACGCTGTTTTATTGCACGGCAACAGGGTAAATTAATCGGTATTACTGTTTTTGATCCTTTTTATCGAGATAATAAAGTCGTTGGGTATTACCACAATATTGATCGGATTGCAGAAAATGCGCCGCATGGCGTTAGCCCAACGCTTATTTTAGAAGCGATGGATATTTTTCGTCAGGAGAAGGTTGAGACACTTTCTTTAGGAATGTCGCCGTTATACCAGTTAGGTGCTGAGTTTAACTATAATAAAGTGACGCGTAAGGTGTTACGCTTTGCCTATAATAATATGAATTTTCTTTATCCTCACAAGGGAAATGCATCGCATAAAAAGAAGTTTTCGGGCGAACAACAACGTGTTTATTTTTGCAGTACTAAAGGCAATAATCTTTGGGAGATTTTCATTCTACTGAAGGCAATTGGAATCTATTAAAATTTAGTAACCAGTTGCCCTAAGTAGTTACTAAATTTAGAGAATTAATAATAATGAATCATTTCAAACCACCTTATCCTGAGCGCCCTAAAAAACAATTTAATCCAATTAAAGCTCTTTTTTACGCACATAAAAACCTATTATCCATCTGGCCTGAGTTTGCCTTTGAAAAAGATTTTATGCACCTTAGCGTATTGAAGCAAAATATTTTTATTGTCAATTCACCTGAAACCGTGCGCAAGGTGATGATTGAAAATGGAATGAATTATCTGGATAAAACCACCCAACAAGTCAAAGCGTTAGAGCCGTTGCTAGGTAATGGTTTATTTGTCAGCACAGGCGCAACGTGGAAAAAGCATCGCCGCTTATTATCAGGCTCTTTTGATGATGCACATATTGAAATGTACAGCAAAGTGATGATCTCTGCGATTAAGGATACAGAAGCTAAATGGGATAAGCTAGAATCTGGCGCAACCGTTGCTATGCAACCAGAAATGGCACAGTTAGGAGCCGATATCATTGCACGCGCTTTATTTGGGGAAAAACTCGGCTCTGAAAGCGCAGCCAGTGTGGTCGCGGCCTTTGCTGATTATCAAACCGTTGTTCGGCAAATGGATATCCCCAAGCTGATCGGCATGCGCTGGTTTCCTAATCTAAACGGTAAATTTGGTATTGGCAAAAATGCCGCGCAGGTCATCCATGATTGCGTTGATGGAATTATGGAAAAAGCCAGCTATAAGGAAAATGAAGACACTTTGGTCGCGCAATTCATGCGTGCCAGTGAAACACTAGACGAAAGTGAGTCCATGACACGGCTTGAAATTCGCAATGAAATCATCGTGCTGTTTATGGCAGGACACGAAACCACCGCCAATGTGCTGTCGTGGGTGTGGTATTTATTATCACAAGCCCCTGATGTTGAAAAAAAGCTACATGAGGAGCTAGCGCGCGAGCTTGGCGGCAGAACACCCACCTATGACGATGTGAATAAACTCCCTTATACCCGTGCCATTCTCGATGAAACCATGCGCCTTTATCCGCCCGTCCCTGTGCTTGCACGT
>DRMS01000173.1 GCA_011322515.1 Leucothrix mucor | reverse complement strand
GGGACAAGTAACGTCATGGCAAATAACCCGCACCCTTCGACAAGCTCAGGGAACTAGCCCTTCGGTAGATTCAGGACACCGCTTCCTGAGCTTGTCGAAGGGTGCGGGTGAATAGCAGAAACATAAGCTGTCTCACCTTAAACGGGTAGCCATTCTACCAATCTTACTTCATATCGTTACCGACAAGTATGATCGCTGATTTTGTAAGGAAGTTCCAAGTAATGAATTTACCTCTATTGCGCTGATTTTTTGTTCCTGATTCGAGCATCTCAAGAGGCGTATAGTTACTCTACGCAACGATTGAGATGATTCAAGCAGGAGCAAAAGGGCAAGTAAGATGGGTAAAATCATTGCTTGGAACTTCCTAAGTACTTGTTTCACAGTCCTTAGTGTTAAAAAACAAAGACATTTTGGCATGGTTCAAGCTAAGGCAACACTTTTAAATTTAATTAAGGTGTTTTTATTGCATTCAAATAATTGATACTAAAGGATTTAACCCTCTATTCTAGTCCTCTATCAGAATATGAAAGTGTTATCTTGTTCCACTATTATTGAACCATACCCTAAAGGCGTTTCCACGGGATCATAGTAGGCTATGTGATTGAAGCAATAACGCAGAAGATGAGAGAAAAGGATCGAAATTATTAGGGGCATTTTGCACGGGTGCTTATATAGCTAAATCGCTTTACGAATAGTTATTTAGTCCTTAGAATGAGCGCATTTTAAAACTTTAGGAGGTCGTTATTATGGCTACAGGAAGTTATATGGCTGGATTATTTGGAAGATCTCCAATTAGTCCACTACAAGAGCATATGTACTGTGTGTATAAATCCATTCAAAACCTCACCCCTTTATTTGAGGGTGTGATTGAAGCAGATCACGATAAAATTTCTACAGCATCTGAGGCTTTAGTAAAAGGTGAGCATGAAGCAGACCTATTGAAAAAGGCGCTACGCCATAACCTACCTAAAGGTATGTTTATGCCCATCGATCGTCGCGACTTGCTTGATGTGCTTTTAATGCAAGACCAGATAGCAAATCAAGGTAAGGCAATTGCACGTCTGATTACAGGGCGTAATATGATCTTACCCAGTGAAATGCAAGCGCTATTTTTAGAGTTTGTGCTTAAATCGACGACAACCGTTAGATGCGCATTGAATGTTATCAATGAATTGGATGAGTTGCTTGAATCTGGTTTTAGGGGGCGTGAAGTTGATCATGTTGAAAAGATGTTAGCAGAGTTGGGTGCGATAGAAACAGAAGTTGACCGTACTCAAAATAAACTCAAAGCTATTTTATTTAAGCTGGAGGATGATCTTCGTCCAACCGACGTTATGTTTACTTATCGTCTTATTGATTGGGTCGGTCGTGTTGCAGATAATGCTGAAAAAGTAGGAAGTAGATTGCAATTAATGTTAGCTAGATAAAGAGGTGGTTCCAATGGATTTTTTCTCTGATACAACAACGATTTATATAACGCTGGCGGCCATTTTTGGTATCTTTATGGCGTGGGGTATAGGTGCAAATGATGTTGCTAATGCAATGGCGACATCGGTTGGTTCAAAAGCGATTACCATTAAACAAGCGGTTATATTAGCGGCGATTTTCGAGTTTTCAGGAGCTTATCTTGCAGGTGGAGAAGTTACCAAAACCATTCGTAAAGGTATTATTTCGATGGATGCCCTTAATGGCAATGTCGATTTGCTAATTTGGGGAATGCTAGCTTCATTACTTGCAGCGGGAACATGGCTTCTTATTGCCTCCCTAAAGGGTTGGCCTGTATCCACCACACACAGTATTGTAGGCGCAGTGATTGGCTTTGCTGCTGTTGGTGTGAGTGCCGATGCCGTTAACTGGAGCAAAGTTGTCAGTATTGTTATGAGCTGGATAGTTTCCCCACTAATAGCAGGTACTATTGCCTTTGCGGTGTTTAGTAGTATCCAAAAGTTAGTGATCAACACCGCAGAGCCACTCAAAAATGCGATTAAATATGGGCCTGTTTACCTCTTTATGGTTGGTTTTATTATTGCACTGGTCACCATTAAAAAAGGTTTGAAACATATTGGTATCCATGTGGAGGGGGGGATGGAGTTTGTCTATGCCGCTATGCTAGGTGGACTCATTGCCTTTATTGGCGTTATGCTGATTCGACGCATTAAGTTTGATGATAAGGCTGAAAAGCGCTTTCATTTTGCCAATGTAGAAAAAATATTCGCTGTCTTAATGATCTTCACCGCCTCAGCAATGGCATTTGCACATGGGTCAAATGATGTTGCTAATGCCGTAGGGCCAATGGCCGCGGTTATCAGCGCAGCACAAAGTGGCGAGCTGGCATCCCAATCAGCACTACCAGGATGGGTGCTCCTCCTTGGGGGGGGCGGTATTGTCATCGGTTTAGCAACACTAGGTTATAAAGTAATTGCTATGGTGGGTGAAAAAATTACGGAACTAACCCCAAGTCGTGGCTTCTCAGCGGAAATAGGCGCAGCAATAACCGTTGTTTTAGCCTCCTATACAGGAATACCCGTCTCCACCACGCAAATACTAGTCGGAGCCATTCTGGGTGTTGGTTTAGCACGAGGAATAGCCGCAATTGATCTGCGAGTCGTTGGCAATATCTTTATGTCATGGGTTATCACCTTACCAGCGGGTGCTATTTTATCGATACTGTTTTTCTACCTATTGAAGGGGATATTTTCTTAAATAGTAGCAAATGGGCTACCAGTTTAAGCAGGGGCAGTTTGTGCTTATTCTCCCGCCCCGCCCCCTTTGAAAAGCTCAGGAAGTGGTGTCCTGAGTCTATCGAAGAGCTAGCTCCCTGAGCTTGTCGTAGGGGGCGGGTTATTTGCTATAGTCTTTACTTGTCCCACCTTGTAAGTTGATAACCTAAATTAGC
>DRMS01000172.1 GCA_011322515.1 Leucothrix mucor | reverse complement strand
GTGGGTGCGCTCAGGGTCTTTTTCATCCCAGCGATAAAAGGGGATAAAGGTAAATACATTATGGTCATTATCCCATTTATGCTTATATTCAGGTTGCAGGCTTAGTGATAGACCACCAGCCTTTTGCCCTGTATAAGCCGCATCATCAAGGAAATAACGACCTTCCAGACTAATATTTCCTGAAAAATCACCCGCCTGTAATGTGCTGGATAATAATAGACTTACTAATAAAATTAGTTTTTTAGGCTGTTGTTTCATATCCATCTTCTCACTCGTGCTTTGTAATCAAGGTATTCTTTGCCGAAGTTTTTTTCGAGCATTTCTTCTTCGGGGATAATTTGTTGGGTTGTTATTAAGAGTACAAATAAAGGTAGCAATAGAAAGGGGGTCATCGCCCCTAGCCAAATTGCATAACCCATTAAAACAGTCAACAAACCTAGATACATAGGGTTGCGGGTAAATTGATAAGTACCTGTAGTAACAATTGTTTTTGACTTATCAGGCTTCATTGGATTAACTGTGGTATGCGAGCGGAAAAATAACAGTGCCGACCAAAGCTCAAAACTAAAGGCCATTACGATGAATACCAAGCCGATTTTATTCCACGGAGAGGGAATAAAGTGAGCCAGTGGGGCATTTTGACTTAATAGCCACATTAAAGCGCCTATCATAAGCGCATAAACAGGGGGTGGAATGAGTAGTTTTAGCATTTATCTCTCTATTATGATTGAATTTCGGCATCCTTCATTTGCCAGTTGACACTTTTTTATAAATGGAGTGAAAGATTTATCTTAAAATCACACAATAAATACCTCAAAAGATAAATATTTCACTCCTTTTTCTAGCTATATTCTATAGGCGTTCGCTATATTAAATTTCATCTTAATGACTGAAAAGCTGAAGCTTTCACTCCTTTTATCAGGAAATTATTTATCTGAAAAACTATAGTAGAAAATGAAGTTTTTTTCCTTACCCTATCGCTTTAATGCATTTTTATTAAAATCACGCTTACTTAAACCTGTGCGAAATTTATAATTAGACCATTGTAAAATAGTGCTTTTTCCCGTTAGATGATTTTGCATATTCATTACACTAGGTCGCCAGTATTTACCAAGGTATTGCTTATAACCTGATGATATAAGTGTTTTCATTTTGCTACCTTTGCGGTCATAAAACTCAACCTTAATAGGGCGATATTCCTTGGTATCCATCCAACCAATTTGTTTGCTATAGCCTGAATATTTATAGGCAGGAGTACGCTCTATCACATGGCATTTCCAACCTTTTCCACACGGCTCTTCACGTAGGTACTTATAGTTAAACTTCTCTACTTCTTGTGATCCCAAATCCTCAAATGCAAATTCACTGCCCATAAAAGGACCTGATTTATTACGTGAGTTAATCCGTTTTACACGCTTTAAGGCAGGTAGATAAAGCCATTGGTCATCTGCTTTTAAACCATGAGAGAAGGTTAGCATAGAAGTGCCTTTTACATCGGCTGGCGTATCAAAAAGTGACAGTGATTTATCGCCATCACCACGTACTTCTAATACCTTGTTGCGGATTTTACGCGTGCTCGTTTGACCTGCGCGATTTTTAAGCGTCATCGCCATATTCGCTGTCGTATCACCAAAACCAAGATCACGTGCATCCGCTTCTTTTGCAATGCGTAAACCTTTTTCTTCAGGTGTTTCTGCCATTGCATTAAGAGCAAAGACACTAATAGCAATGGGTAACGCAACTTTTATCATATGTTTAATCATTATATTTTCCTTTATTTTTTAATAATATATTTTCTATAGACATTCACTTATTAAATTTCATCTTAATGACTGAAAAGCTGAAGCTTTCACTCCTTCTTTAACCCTTCAACCATCCATCTAACTTGATCAGCAATGGTGGTAACAGTAAAAAATCAGCCAATAGAGCAAACGCAATCACAATCGAGGTTAATAATCCCATGCCTGCATTTAACTCAAAGGATGAGGTTGATAAGACAAGGAAACCTCCGATTAGTGCCAGTGATGTAACCCATAGTGCAACACCTACCGTTGAAAAGGCGTAGCGCACGGCATCTTCTGCACTTAAATTCTGCTCTCGACGGGCGCGAATATATTTACTTAAAAAGTGAATCGTATCATCGACCACAATGCCCAGTGTCATTGCCGTTACTACGGATAGCGCCAAACCAATTTCGCCATCAATGACAGCCCAAAAGCCAAAAGCCAATCCCGCAGGAACCAAGTTTGGTACTAAACTTAGCAAGCCGTAGCGCACCGAACCCAGTGCAATAATCAAAATAATTGAAATTAGCACCAGCGCTACGGTTGTTCCCGTTAACATGCTTTTAATATTTTTCATGCCAATATGAGCAAACATAATCGTTGGACTTGCGCCGACACTTTTAATCAAGGGTGTATTGGTCTCCATCCATGCATCTACACGTTTTTCAAAGGCTAATACTTTCTGCGTTGAGACAGTCTTCATGGTGACACTGAGACGCGTGCTTTTCTTATCAATATCAATCTGATTATTAAGATCTAAACCATACGGTAATGACATTTCATACAGTAATAAATACTGCGCTGCCAACTCTCGGCTATCAGGCAAGCGATACCAGCTTTGATCATCACCATGCATATTACGATTTAAGCGTTTAAAGGTATCCACAATGGTATTCACATGAATCACTTCGGGTTGGCTACGTAGCCATTCACTAAATTGATCAATTTGTGCTAAAACGGCTGGCTCTGACACGCCACCTGCTTTTTTGGAATCTAGAGAATAATCAACAAAATAAATCCCCGTCATATTCTTAACCACAAAGTCCGTATCAGTACGGAATTTAATGCGCTCATCAAAATATTCGACATAAATATCATTGAGTTCATTTTTTGGAATAAGTGCAATCATGGCAAGGGACAACACCGTCATGCTAATTAATAATACTTTTTGCTTACCAATCACCCATTCAGCCAGTGATACCATAAAGCTACTCATAATGAATTTTTTATCCGTCTGCTTAACTTTAGACGGTAATAATGTTGCCAATGCAGGTAACAAGGTCACGGAAAAAATAAAGGCAGCCGTTACACCCATTGCAGCAATATTGCCTAAGTCTCTAAAGGGAGGGGCATCACTGAAATTAAGCGATAAAAAGCCAATGGCCGTGGTCAATGAGGTAAGAAATACGGGACCCAAATTAATGCGAAGACTCTCTACCATCGCTGCTTTTTTATCCGCACCGAGATGCATTTGGTGCATCCAAGTGGATAGTATATGCACACAATCGGCCACCGCTAGCGTCAATATGATCACAGGCGCTGACATAACAGGGGGCGATAGTTCAATACCTACCCAACCCGCTAATCCCATTGCGCTTATAATTGAAAAAATAGAGACTAGTATGGTTGCTAAAACACCACTAAAGCTGCGCAATAACAAAAAGACAATCACCAGAATCATCAAGAACGTCAGTGGAATTAAATGCGACATATCGTATTTTGATGCTTCAGCAAAGGCATTGTTCATCATCACAATACCTGTTAGATAAACATCCAGCTCTGGATAAGTCTCGTTGATATAGGCCTTTAACTCACGCGCATGTTTAACCACTTGAGGCACAATTTTAGTCATCTCGCCATCAGGTGGTACCTCAATAGTGACATTAACCGCCGTCATATGCGCCTTTTCTGAGATAAGGCGATGTACCAATAATGGCTCATTAACCGCAATTTTCTCTATTTTAACTAGCTCTTCATCAGTCAGCTTTTCTGCCTCTTCATACAAATTGGCAACGGACATATCATCGCCAACTGACTCCGTATGTTGATAATTTGCGAGTGAATCAACACGTATAGAATGAGGGGTTTTCCATGCTCGTTGAGTAATATCCTCAAGTGCAGCCAGTGTTTTGCGGGT
>DRMS01000171.1 GCA_011322515.1 Leucothrix mucor | reverse complement strand
GCATCGCAATGCCGATGGTGAATTTGAAAAAGGTAAAATTGTAGATTTACCCTTCTCGCCAAGAACCCCAAATCGCAATGATAATAATGGATTAGTCCTCTATAGTGGCGCAGATAAACCGATGTTTGCACTAATCGACAGCGCAACAGATGAAGTAGTCGCAACAGGTGGACGTAATCAAGTCACCAAAGGCACTTTTGATAATTATGATAGCAAATGGGCAACAGGTCATGCGCAGTGGATCAATGATAATCAATTTATAATGCCTGACCGCCAAACCAATGAGCTGGCATTATATAAAGTCAGCAAAGAGGATGATGGGGCATGGAATGTAGAAAAAACAGACTCAGTAATTGCCCCAGGTTCAGTGCATACTTTCTTTGGTAAGCGTATGGATGCTAATGGAGATATTAAAATATTTGCTCCAGGCGAAGGTCATAATGAAGTCAATAATACGGATGCTAATCTTTATGAGCTAAAAATTTCAGGTGACAACCTCTCTATTAATCGTCAAGTGAATGTATCAGGTGGCTTGCATCATCCTGGCATACATCCAAATGGCAAATTGATTTATGCACCAACCTCTAATGGTCAGGTTAATATTATCAATCGTGAAAATATGGAAGTGATTAAAACGATTGAAGCAGGAAAAGGCGCGGGTCATGTCGTGTTTATTGCCGAGCGTAATCTGGCACTCATTGTTAATCATAACGATACCTTTATGACGGCGATTGATATTACAACACATAAGAAAATAAAGGATTTTGAAGTTGCTGTTGATGATCCTGATCACAATACCTCATTACAAGCACATACAGGTCGAGTTAGTGCTGATAAGCAGTATTTCTATAATTTTGCCTCAGATAGTGGTACCTTTTTCCGCGTTAATCTGGATACATTAGAAGTTGATAAAACAGTTTATACAGGAGGTACGCCCAAGCAAGCAACGCAGCCTGGTGAACTTGGGCATGGGCATTAGAATACAACCTAATAAAATCAGTATTTTATGGGTTTCAACGTGTTTTTATCTGTAAACATAAGGACGTTTCAAGCAATGAGTTTACCAATATTGAGCAGATTTTTTGCTCCTAATTGGAGTATATCAAGAGACATATAGTCGCTCTATGCAACGATTGATAGGATTCAAGCAGAGGTAAAAGGGCAAGTAAGATGGGTAAATTCATTGCTTGGAACTTCCTAATTTAAGGCTACCAGCGTAAGGCGGAACAGTGAATGTTTGTACTATTCACCTACCCCCTTAAACTGATAGCCAAAATTAGGGCTACCAACTTAAGGCGGGACAAGTAACGTCATGGCAAATAACCCGTACCCTTCGACAAGCTCAGGGAACTAGCCCTTCGGTAGACTCAGGACACCGCTTCCTGAGCTTGTCGAAGGGTACGGGTAAATAGCAGAAACATGAACTGCCCCCCCCTTTAAACTGATAGCCAAAATTAGCAAAGGTATTGAAGGAGATTAATCAGCACCCAGTCATCTAATGATCAGTAAATTTATGAGCAATATACAAACAAAACTAGCCCCTAAAAAGATACTTCTTAACTTCATCGGCACTATCTATGATAATGCATAACTATCTTCCCTCTGATTGAGAACATCAAAATTATGTCTGGTAAAATTTTTATCCAAACACACGGTTGCCAAATGAATGAGTACGATTCATCCAAAATGCTGGATGTACTCCAAGAAGCGGATGGTATGGAGCTGACCGATGATCCTAAGCAAGCCGATGTGTTGCTACTAAACACCTGCTCTATTCGTGAAAAAGCACAGGAGAAAGTTTTTTCACTGATTGGTCGTTGGAAAATAATAAAAGAGAGTAATCCCGATGTGATTATTGGCATTGGTGGCTGTGTTGCCAGTCAGGAAGGTGAGGCATTGCGTCAACGTGCGCCTTCTGTGGATGTGGTCTTTGGGCCACAAACATTGCATCGTTTGCCAGAAATGATTCGTCAAGCTAAACGTACTAAAAAAGCAGTGGTTGATATTTCTTTCCCTGAAATTGAAAAGTTTGACAATTTGCCCGAACCTCGCTCTGAAGGTCCAAGCGCCTTTGTTTCTATTATGGAAGGTTGCTCTAAATACTGCACTTTTTGTGTTGTTCCCTATACCCGAGGCGAAGAAATATCACGTCCATTCGATGATGTTTTAACTGAGATTTCCTCTTTGGCAGAGCAAGGTGTGCGTGAGGTAAATCTACTAGGGCAAAATGTAAATGCCTATCGTGGTGAAATGCAGGATGGCGATATTGCTGATCTTGCTATCCTAATTCAATATGTAGCGGCAATTGAGGGTATCGACCGTATTCGTTATACCACCTCACATCCCGTTGAATTTAGTGACAGTTTGATTCAAGCCTATGCCGATGTACCTGAGCTGGTTAACCATCTGCATTTACCCGTTCAAAGCGGCTCAGATCGTATATTAGCGGCAATGAAACGCGGTCATATGGCAGCTGAGTTCAAATCAAAAATCAGAAAACTGCGTAAAGTACGCCCTGATATTAGTATGTCTTCCGATTTTATTATCGGTTTTCCTGGTGAAACGGATGCAGACTTTGAAGCGACCATGAAATTAATTGAAGATATTGGCTTTGATCACAGCTTTAGCTTTATCTATAGCCCGCGTCCAGGCACACCTGCCTCATCCTTTGCTGATGATGTTTCAATGGAAGTTAAAAAAGAACGTTTAAAGCGTTTACAAACCCGCATTTTAGAAATGTCTGCCGAAATAAGCCAAGCAATGGTGGGTAGCGTGCAATCGGTGCTGGTGACTAATCTTTCTAAGCGTAGTGATAAAGAAGTTGCGGGTAAAACTGAAAACAATCGCACCGTTAATTTCCAAGGTTCTAAGCGCCTGATTGGACAATTTGTTGACGTGAAAATTACGCAAGCATTCCCTAATAGTTTACGCGGGGATGTGGTTGCTGTTGAGGGAAAGGTGATTAATTAAATGATAGAAAACTATTTACTTTACCTATTCATCAGTACGATTACCGTTGCTAGCCCAGGGCCTGGTGTGATTCTGACGCTATCAAATAGTATTCGTTATAATTTGATGGTTACGTTAACGGGTATTTTAGGCATAGTCGTCGGTATTTTTGTTATAGCCCTTATCTCTGTTACAAGTTTAGGGATTATTCTTGCCACATCAGCTATTGCATTTAGCATAATGAAGTTTATTGGTGCCGCATACCTTATTTATCTTGGTATAAAGCTCTGGCGTGCGCCTGTAACGCCATTAGAACTTAGTACGAATAATCATAAACAATCGTTAAAAAAGCATTTTATGGAGGGATTTACGGTTAGTTTACTGAATCCAAAAGCAATCTTCTTTTTTATGTCATTATTCCCGCAGTTCATAGAATTATCAGCCAATTACACTGTGCAATTTACGTATCTAACCCTGACTTTCTGCTCATTGCTTATTGTTGTTCACCTGATTTACGCTATTTCAGCTCAAGCAGCGCGTAAATGGCTAACCACAAAAAAGGGAAGACAAAATATAAACAGGACCAGCGGAACCGCTTTTATTCTTTTTGGGGTGGGTTTAGCTTCTACTGAGCGGTGATTATTCTCTATTTTGTTTTATCGCGTACAGTTCAGATTTCAATTTATGCACCCCAAGCTCTCTTGCATAAGCAATATTACGTTCAGGAATGCTCTCAGGATCAGAATGGCTGGCAACCGCGCGTTCAAGGCTCTTTTCACGGATTAAATGCAATATAGGATAAGGCGAACGGTTGGTATAATTTGCAGGGTCATCCTCATCAGAACCATGAAAACAATAATCAGGATGGAAGTTAGCTAACTGATAAATACCACTGTAATGTTGCTCCTCTAGCAGTGCATTAGCTATTTCGACAAGATCAAGAAAATCATCAAAATCATTAAAACCTTCGGGGATAATAAATAAGGTTGTTTCTGTTTCTGGATGTCGATCAAGAAAGATAAATTCATCAACTAAATGATGTAGAGTATCTTCGGTGTTACTTGCTTCATTAATAGAGTAACGGATACTATCACGGAGTAATTCACGCTGCGCAAAAGGGCAGAAATCATGTTTAATAACAATTTTCTCCAGCCAGTTTTTCGTCTGTTTTGCTATCATTAAATTCACTCTATGGCATCTCTATTAATTCTGGGTTGAACAAATTATGGGCTTAATTTGCCAATACATGAATTAATAGAGATGCCCTCTATTAAGTACCAGCGCAAAATTAATCTAACAATTTAGCCCCTGTTTTCTGATCTTCTTCGTTATTGCTTTGGTCACATAGCCCACTATGCTCCCGTCGCAATGCCTTGAATATCAAAAAACAGCAAACTAAATTTTGTTAAATTAATTTTGTTTGGGCACTTATTTGTAATCTGGATTATCTTAAACCAGAGTAACTACATTCCCCTCCAATAAAACCACGCGCTCTTTATAAAGGCTACTCAATGCACGTTTAAACACTTTTTTGCTGACATGAAAGGTTGCGTAAATATCTTCTGGGGTACTTCTATCAGAGAGTGTAGAGCTACCTTGGTTCGCAATCAAGTGAGTTACGATAGACTTTTTAACCACTTCCAAAGCTTGGTCTTTTTTACCTGTACCCGCTATTTGCAAACAAAGGTCAATTTTCTTATCAACTCTGATTTTTTTAATATAACCGTTAATTTTCTGCCCCACTGATAATGGCTGAAAAACTTCATTGACGTACAGCAATCCCAAATGAGTTTGATCAATAACCGCTTTATAAGCAAGCTCTGTTTTACTACAAATAAGCAAATCAACCGATTGATTTTCTTTAAAATAGAATGCTGTTTCACTGAGGTGGCTGTCTAAGTAAGTTGTTGCTACTATGCGGTTAGTGCGTTCATCTAAATAAAGATAAACAACATAGGATTCGCCTTCTTTGAAGGGCTGTCTCTGTTCTTGATGCGGTACTAGTAAGTCTTTTTGTAAACCCCAATCTAGAAATGCTCCGACCTTGTTTGTTGCAATGACTTTAAGGTAAGCACATTCATCGACCATTGCATAAGGGGTCTCGGTAGTGGCGACTAAACGGTCTTCTGAATCTAGGTAGATAAATACTTCAATCACATCATCTACTTTAAGATCATCGGTTAAGTAACGATTGGGTAATAATATTTCGCCTTGCTTTCCTCCATCCAGATAAATTCCTTGTGGAAGCCGTTTAACAATACTGAGTACATTTTTTTGACCAATTCTTAACATAACTGAAGCTCTTAAAAAGGGGATTTCTTTATATTTTAACAAGATATGGTCACCCTTCATAGGTCGTTGACCATTACTCAGTCATCCCCGATAAAAACACCTCCAAAATGACGAAGGAAAAAGTGCAAAACTACTTTTAGCACAGGTGAGTAATGATCAATAGCCAGCATAAATTTAAATGATCATGCCTTCTATCAGCAAACTTCTCCCCATTCAGCTAATGGAAAGTATGAATGCTCTACTATCCATTCCGCTAACAACAAGAAGTCGTTATTTAAAACGAACGTTTCAAACGAGCCAATTGGCTCGTTTTTTTTTGCCTGAAAATATGGTACTAATGTACTTATGAATACTGAAAATAAAACACCTCATAAAGGCATCTTCTTGTTGCCTAATCTTTTTACTACCGCTGCTTTGTTTAGTGGTTTTTATGCCATTATTGCCGCCATTAATGATCGCTTTGAAATTGCAGCTATTGCCATCTTTATTGCAATGGTTCTAGATGGCTTGGATGGTCGTGTTGCGCGCTTGACTAATACGCAGTCTGAATTTGGCGCTCAATATGACAGCCTCGCTGATCTGGTTTCTTTTGGACTTGCACCTAGCTTGATTGTCTATCTATGGGCTCTAGTTCATATGAAAGAAGTCGCTATATCATGGGGGAAATTAGGCTGGATGGCAGCCTTTATATATGTAGCCTGCGCTGCGCTGCGTCTGGCACGTTTTAATGTACAACATGAAGAAACGGATAGTCGCTATTTTATCGGTCTACCAAGCCCAGCCTCTGCCGCGCTTATGGTTGGCATGGTATGGGTCTTTAGTGATATGGGGATAGATGGTGGGTCTATACAAACACCTGCTTTATTAATGACCTTGTTTGCAGGTTTATTGATGGTCAGCAATATTAAATTCCATAGCTTTAAAGGTTTTGATTTTAGAAGTAAAGTACCGCATCTTTTTGTTCTCGTCATCGCGCTGGTATTTGCATTGGTTGCTATTGCGCCTCCTCTTGTTTTATTTGCCGTCTTTGTGATCTATGCATTTTCAGGGCCTGTTCTATGGCTAATGGAAAATACCCCGCTTAAAAAAGTATTTATGAAAAATAAAAAATAATTTTACTTGAAGCTAGTTAAAATTTTATGTATTTTCACTCTTATGTTTTTAGATAACCCCACAGCAACATCTGGTTTTGCAATGAGTATTCAACAACACTCAGGTTATCTCGTGTCTGATTATCCTAAAGCTCTCTTTGCAGCTTCACTTCTACTCGCGTTATCACTCTATCTCCTGCCTTAGGGCAGATAATTTGAATGATAAGTTCCTGACGAGGAGAAACGTACCCCTTGAATTTTATAAAAACAGTTTTCTGTAATGGCTAAGGAAGTTAGTTCCAAGCAATGATTCTACCCCCATCTTACTTGCCCTTTTGTCCCCTGCTTGAATCATCTCAATCGTTGCGTAGAGCAACTATGCGCCTCTTGAGATACTCCAATCAGGAACAAAAAATCAGCGTAATATAGGTAAATTCATTACTTGAAACTTTCTAACGATTGATAAATTGCGCTAGTACAGCTTATGGAGTAGAAAAATGTCTGATAATCGTTTAATTATTTTTGATACAACCTTGCGTGATGGCGAACAAAGCCCAGGCGCATCCATGACTCAGGATGAAAAAATACGTATTGCCAAAATATTAGAGCAGATGCGTGTTGATGTGATAGAAGCAGGTTTTCCTATCGCCAGTATTGGTGATTTTGAGTCAGTACACGCGATAGCGAAAACCATAAAAAACAGCACCGTTTGTGGCTTGGCAAGAGCACTAGATAAGGATATTGATAGAGCAGGAGAAGCAATTAAGCCCGCCGAATCAGCTCGTATCCACACCTTTATTGCTACCTCCCCCATCCATATGAAAGAAAAATTGCGTATGGAGCCTGCTCAAGTGCTTGAACAGGCTGTACGCGCAGTGAAAAGAGCGCGTCAATACACCGATGATGTTGAATTTTCAGCCGAAGATGCAGGGCGTACCGATTTGGATTTTTTGTGTCGTGTGGTTGAAGCCGCCATTGATGCAGGCGCAAGCACCATTAATATACCCGATACAGTTGGTTATAATATTCCACATCAGTTTGGTGAAACAGTAAGGCAGGTCATTGAGCGTGTTCCAAATTCTGATAAAGCTATTTTCTCGGTGCATTGTCATAATGATTTAGGTTTGGCAGTAGGTAATTCACTTTCTGCGGTACTTAATGGTGCGCGTCAGGTTGAATGCACCATCAATGGTCTAGGCGAGAGAGCAGGTAATGCCTCATTAGAAGAGATCGTCATGGCAGTAAGAACCCGACAAGATATCTTCCCTTGCGATACCCATATTGATACTCGCATTATTGTTCCTGCATCGCATATGGTGTCCTCTATTACAGGCTTTCCTGTACAGCCTAATAAGGCAATTGTTGGCAAAAATGCCTTTGCGCATGAATCAGGTATTCATCAGGATGGTATTTTAAAATCGCGCGAAACCTATGAAATTATGCGGGCGCAAGATGTAGGCTGGAGTGATAATAAATTAGTCTTAGGTAAACACTCAGGACGTGCAGCTGTAAAAGCACGTTTAAAAGAAATTGGCATTGAGTTTGATAGTGAAACTGCACTTAATGAAGCATTTGATCGCTTTAAAACCTTGGCAGATCTTAAGCATGAGATTTATGATGAAGACTTGATGGTTATCGCAAACCAATCACGTTCAGCATCTGATAGCGTTACCTATAAACTAGTCTCCTCATGGGTTTGCTCTGAAACAGGTGAAATGCCTCATGCCAAAGTTATTATTACCATCGATGGCAAAGAAGTCATAGGTGAAGCTGATGGTGGAGGCTCTGTTGATGCCGTTTATTCCGCGATTAAATCCATCGTTCCAGAATCGGGTGTCTTAGAGCTTTACTCCGTTAATAACGTAACCAATGGTACTGACTCGCAAGGTGAAGTTAATGTGCGGTTGCAAAAAGAGGGGCGCTTGGTTTATGGCAAAGGTGTTGATACTGATATTATATTAGCATCAGCAAAAGCTTATTTGGATGCGCTTAATAAATTAGCCATTAATGTGGATCGAGAACACTCTCAGGAGAGTGGTGTTTAAATAGCTACCATTTTTTTAATGAATAAAAACTATTTCTCAAGAACGCAAGACTCGGCAAGGAAAAATAAAAAAGCCCCCTTGCCTACTCTGTGTCTTTGCGATATAGACGACCAACTTAAGGCGGGATAGTTAGGAAATCCTCGTTCCCGCCTATGGCTACCAACTTAAGGCGGGACAAGTAACGTCATGGCAAATAACCCGCACCCTTCGACAAGCTCAGGGAACTAGCCCTTCGGTAGACTCAGGACACCGCTTCCTGAGCTTGTCGAAGGGTGCGGGTGAATAGCAGAAACTGAACTATCCCGCCTTAAACTGGTAGCCAAGTGGTATGAGGGTTTCTAAGTCAAATTATAACTGAACTTGTGATTCTCATTTTAAACACAACTTTCTGTATAATCCCCATTCAAAACCCAAGGATTTCACCAATGAGCATGCAAGAAACAATCAAAACTAAATTAACCACTGCGCTAGAACCTGATGTATTAGAAGTTATCAATGAGACACATATGCATAATGTACCCGCTGATGCCGAGTCACATTTTAAGGTTATTGCAGTGAGTAAAGCGTTTGATGGCAAGATGCTGATTGCACGTCATCGGATGATTAATGAGGCGTTAGCTAAGGAGTTGGCAGGTAGCATTCATGCACTATCCTTGCACACAATGACACCTGATGAGTATTTTGAAAAAGCAGGGAAAGTCTCCAACTCCCCAGAATGCTTAGGCGGTGGTCTTTCATAGTATAAAAATTCTGCTTTAAGTAGCCAAGCAAAAATAGTCTAATAATTTTCTCAGGATATTTTTTGATCTTCAAGGCACTACGAAAGAAGCATAGTGAGCTATGTGACTAGAGTAGCAACGCAGAAGATCGGAAAATAAATTGCTATGCCTTGCTTTTTGGGTATCAGAAAATATTAGATTATTTTTGCGCGGGTACTTAAGTTTCGAATTTTATTTAATCCCCTGAGCTTCCTCAATGAATAAATTCCCCCTAGCAAACTTAACCCATTTGAGTCGCTTTCAGAAAATCCTACTGATTACTGATGGCACGGTGACAAAATTATTGGAGCATTATCTGGATGAACCCATTATTGTCCATAAACTTAATGAAAAAATTCAACAAGGTATCAGCACCTTTCCGCATAATGATACGTTAGATATTGATATACCCACCGATGTATTGCAACGTGAAATTTTCTTGCAAGGGCAATTGACAGGTAAGAATTGGATCTACGCGGATTCAACAATTTTTATTCATCATTTAAGCGCAGATTTTCGCAAAGACCTCTTAGAATCCAACCAACCCATCGGCAAATTATGGATTAAATATCGTCTTGAAACCTATAAAAACATTTTGTCGATTGAAGAGAAAAATGCCGAAGAACTAGCACCTTATTTTGGTATCGAAGCACATCATCGCATTATCACACGTACCTATAGCGTGTACTCAAATCAGAAAATTATTATGATTATTACTGAAAAATTTCCACTGCTATTTTTTCAGGATTAAGCAATGGATGATACTCAATTACTGCGCTATAGCCGCCAAATTCTCCTCTCAGATATTGATATTAAGGGGCAACAAACACTATTAGACTCTAAGGTTTTAATTATCGGCATGGGGGGATTAGGTTCACCTGTTGCCCTCTATCTTGCTTCTGCGGGGATTGGTACGCTAGGGATTTGTGATTTTGATGAAGTCGAATTAAGCAATCTACAGCGGCAAATTATTCACAGTAATAACACCATTGGCTTATCAAAAGTAGACTCTGCCGAGCAAAGCATTAACCGCATCAACCCTGATATTACGGTTATAAAATACCCAGAAAAGCTAGAAGGTAATGCACTTGATAATATTATTGAGCACTATGATTTAGTGCTTGATTGTAGCGATAATTTCAGCTCACGTTTTGCCATTAACCAAGCCTGTTTTAAGTCTAAAAAACCACTCGTTTCGGGTGCTGTGATTCGTATGGAAGGGCAAATTAGT
>DRMS01000170.1 GCA_011322515.1 Leucothrix mucor | reverse complement strand
GATAGCGATGCGGTAAGCGCTTATGTTGCTGAATGTAAACCTGATGTGATTATCAACTCCGCAGCCTATACCGCTGTGGATAAAGCCGAAGAAGAGCAGGAATTAGCCGCTGCTATTAATGAAACAGGGGCTAGAAATCTTGCCCAAGCGTCGAAAGATAATGGTATTAAATTTATCCAAACCTCAACAGATTTTGTGTTTAGTGGCAAAGGCTGCTCACCTTATTTGGTTGATGCATCAACAGACCCGCAAGGTGTGTATGGACAAACGAAAGATGATGGCGATAAAGCAGTTTTAGAAATCTTAGGCAACGATGCCTTTATTATTCGCACCGCATGGTTGTACTCAGCGCATGGTAATAATTTTGTTAAGACCATGCTACGCTTAATGTCAGAACGTGATTTTCTGGGTATTATTGCAGATCAAATAGGTACACCAACATGGGCAAATTCACTGGCATATGCTATCTGGAAGGCAATAGAAATGGACGCAACAGGAATTCATCACTGGACGGATGCGGGTGTAGCAAGTTGGTATGATTTTGCCGTAGCGATTCAAGAAGAAGGGGTGCATTTAGGCTTATTAGAAGAAAAGATTTTAATTAACCCGCTAACTACCGCTGATTATCCAACCCCTGCTAATCGTCCTGCTTATAGTGTCTTAGATAAAACAACAACATGGAAAGCACTTGAGTTGGATGGTGAGCATTGGCGTGATGGGCTAAGAAAAATGTTGCTTGAGTTAGGGGAGTAAGTCTCCAAGCAAAAATAATCTAACAACACCTTTTCTATTGGGGTGAATGCTACCTATAGTTTTTCACATAAATTTTCGCACCCTTCGACTCCGCTCAGGGTACAGCTCCCTGAGCGGAGTCGAAGGGTGCGAAAATTTAATAAATGAATGTCTATAGATCTCATACAAAAATTTCTAATATTAAAATAAGAGGAAAATATGCGTAAATTATTAGTAACAGGCGGTGCAGGCTTTATTGGTGCAAATTTCGTTTATTATTGGTTGCGAGAGCATTTAGACGATAAGGTCGTGGTGCTGGATGCGCTAACTTATGCGGGCAATCGCCCTAGTCTTGATGGCTTAAATGATAATCTTAACTTTAGCTTTGTTAAAGGCAGTATTGCCGATGAAGCACTTGTTGAAGAAATCATGGTTAATTACGATATTGATACCATTGTAAATTTTGCCGCTGAAAGTCATGTTGATCGTTCCATTACAGGCCCTGATATTTTTATCGAAACCAATATTGTTGGCACACATAATCTACTCAAAACAGCACGTCGTGTTTGGATCGAGAATGAGGCAACCGCAAAACCTGATCATCGCTTCCATCATGTGTCTACTGATGAAGTGTACGGTGAATTAGCAGATGATGAGGAGGCGTTTACCGAAGATCATGTCTATGCGCCAAACTCTCCTTACTCTGCCAGCAAAGCATCGTCTGATCATTTAGTGCGTGCTTACCATCACACTTTCGGCTTAAAGGTTACCACTACAAACTGCTCCAATAACTACGGTCCTTACCAATACCCTGAAAAATTAATTCCTCTGTTTTTAAGCAATATTTTGCGTAGCAAACCGCTACCTGTTTATGGCTCAGGGAAAAATATCCGCGATTGGCTATATGTAGATGACCATGCGCGTGGTATTGATGTGATTTTAGCGAAGGGGAAAGTGGGCGAGATTTATAATATCGGTGGCAATAATGAGTGGACGAATATCGATATTATTATGTTGCTCTGCCGTGAGATGGATCGCATGTTTGCCGAAGACCCCAAG
>DRMS01000169.1 GCA_011322515.1 Leucothrix mucor | reverse complement strand
TGAAAAGCTAAAGCTTTCACACTGTAACCGTTCACCTACCCCCTGATAATCTGCCATTTCTGCGTTGAAAAATGATCATTTACACTTGTAAACTCACATTTCTCGCCTTGAATTGACAGATTTCAGGGGGCATCTGAACGGTTACTTCACTTCTACTAAGAAATGCAAACTTTAGCTTTTTCTTCTCAAAAAAACAATGAATTAAAGGGTTATGGTTTAGTTGCAATCAGCTTCACTAATAGGCCGAAACAACTTTTCTTGATAGAGTGCATTAATACCAATAATAAACCCTAAAGTATCTTTTTCTAGCTCATTATTATGTGCAGTTTCCACCAGTTTTCCATTCTGTATTTTCATTGTAATGGGTTCTTTTTCTGGCTGAATAATGGCAATTTCATTGCCTACGCGCAGTCCATACATTTGGTGGAATTTCATTAATGACATATCTTTTTTATGATCTTGATAAATACTATGTCCTAATATCGGATAGCGTAGATTATCAATGCCAATTAAATCTAATGCAGTGGCTAAAAGATCGGGCTGCATGGTTAGGCGGTTGATCTGTTTGCTTTCTACGCCTTCGCCTAAAATTACCCCCATAATTTTAAACATTTCAAATGGCAATAAGTTATCACCATAGACACGCACATTATGATCTGAGGCAATAACAAAAATAGTGTCTTTGTAATAGGCTTCTTTTTTAGCAGCATCGATAAATAATCCAATCGAATAATCAGCGTATTTAATGGCATTTTCTACTGAGTTTTTCTTAACACCTGCAACTGGCTCAATACGTCCTTCGGGATATTCAAAGGGAGTATGGTTGCTGGTGGAAAACATTACAGAAACAAACGGTTGTTGCTTGGTATAAAAGCCTTTAAATTCTTGATTAGCACGTTTTACCAAGTCTTCATCACTCACTCCCCAAATGCCATGAAAGGTGGGGTTGGTAAATTTACTCTCATCAATAATATCGTCAAAGCCATTGCCGTAATACCATGATGCCATATTATCAAAGCGCTTTTCACCGCCATAAATAAACACGCTGTGATAGCCATAGGGCTTGAGGAGTTGCGCTACAGTAAAGAATCCTTGTTGTGCTTTATTGCGCTTTAACACCCCTTTTCCTGGTACGGGTAGAAAGCCTGCGCTAAGCCCTGCTAAACCGCGAATACTACGGGTTCCATTAGAATAAAGTTGATTAAACCATAGCCCCTGTTGGGAAAGTCGATCTAAGTTAGGCGTAATACCGCGTTGATCGCCCAATGCACCAACAAATTGTGCGCCAAGGCTTTCTTGAATAAAAATAACCAGATTTTTGGGATTATCTCGCTGGAATGTACTAGGAACAATGCGGGCAAAGGGTGTTTTACAGCGCTTAGGATCAATATCCAAGAGCTTACCCATGCGCTGATAGGCTTCTTCTATAGGCATTTTGCCATAGCGTTTCATATCAAAACTATTATTGCTTTGTGAATAATAGGCGTAACCTATCGCATAGAGTGAGTTTTTAGTAATCTCATTAACAAGATGGCTATTGGTATAGGTGGCATCAGAAATATTGGCAGGGCGATGTTGAAAGGAAGAGCGTACCCCTATAAATAATAAAATAAAAACGGGTAAAAAGAGTAAAGCACGTTTTGTTATCGAAATATCGTAGACTTGAATAAAAAAGTATTTAGATTTGCGCCAAAACCAGACAGCAAAAGCAATCAACATAATGCTACTAATGAATATTTCTAGTTTATAACTTGCCCAGATATTGCCTAATACTTCTTTAGGGTATTCCAGATAATTGATAAATAGCGCATTGGGACGTACATCAAATTCTGCAAAAAAGGGAAAAGTGGCGTTTTCAATATAAATAGCGAGTAGAAAGATAAACAGTAAATACAGGCGCAAGGTGATATTAGCGACTGACTTTAATGCAGAGGGTAGCAATAATAAAAGTATGGCAGGAATAAGGAGGAATAAGGATGCCACCATGGTATCCATACGCAATCCGTAGAGAAAACTCCACCCGTATTCGGTATTGCTATGGATAATGCGCTGAAAATAGAATAAAAATAAGCCTAATCTTCCAAGAAAAAAAACGGTAATTAAGCCCAGATAAATAATAAAAAGTTTATTGAGTGGACTCCATAAGGAAGGCGTGCATCTTTGTTGTGGCATATTTAATCTGTTTAATGGATGATAATGGCGGGGATTATATGTGATAATTCTTAGGAAGAAAATGAAGAAAAATATTATGAACAAAGGTCGTAAATTATGCCTGAGCAAGAGATTAAGCCAAATATTGACTGTTTTGGAACAATCGATAAAAAGAATAAAGAGGGTTGCAGACACTGTAGTAATAACGCTATGTGTGAAACCTTCAAACCTAAGCTAATGCAATTAATGGCAGATGCACGGGAAGATGGGAAGCAGGATTATATTAATAAAAGAAATCTAGAAACAGCATTGGCGAAAAGCAAGTATATTATTTATGGGTTTGTTGTTGTTGTGTTAGTCTTTTTGTCTTGGGTGCTTTCTCAGGAGGTGTAAGAAAATATTAATTGAGCGGATGAAAGCGTTATATTGAATTTATAAGTAGATGAATGAAAAGCGATCTTGATTTTCATTGATAGAGAAAAAAGTCTGCTAAGGTAAACGTCAAAGCAAACAACCCGCACCCTTCGACAAGCTCAGGGAACTAGCTTCTTGGGTTTTTCGAAGGGTGTGGAAATTTAATAAATGAATGCCTATAGAGTAGGTTCTATCAAGCATTTCGTTATTTTGATAAGAATTAAAAAAATAGGATAGCTAAGAAAAACCTATTTTTTCACCTATAATATGATTTTAATTTTCATCTGAGTTTTTAAAATATATCTAAAAGTTTAGATTTTTTTTGCTAAAAAACTAAGCTACCAAAATTTTAAGTGTGAAATGCAGGTACAAGAAAATAATCGAGCTTTCAATTACTAATAAAGAGCCTGCTAAAACCCATATCATTACCCATATCTTTGATTAGGGAGTTCCAAGCAATGATTTTACCCATCTTACTTGCTCTTTTGCTCCTGCTTGAATCATCTCAATCGTTGCGTAGAGCACTTATGCGGCTCTTGAGATGCTCCAATCAGGAACAAAAAATCAGCGCAATATAGGTAAACTCATTACTTGGAACTTTCTTACCCAAATCGTTGGCATTTAATTCTTGAATGGTGGGTTTTTTTTCTGGGCAGAAGTCTAGAAAGGGAAGTGAATTGTAAAAGGCATGATCTATTCCTCATTATCTTTTGGATGTATCTATTTAATGCGGAAGGGGTGGGGGAAATTGCTTTGACCTGATTGTTTTCTATCGTCATAATAACCAAGTAATTTAAAAGCCTGAGTTTTAATATGTCTTATAAAAATCGTTCTGTTACCGAGTCTATCCATTATCTGCTAAATAATTTTCCTGCGGTAGCAGTGTTAGGGGCGCGTCAGGTTGGAAAATCCACTTTGTTACAAAATATCTTCCCAAATGCGGTGTTTTTTGATCTTGAGCGTGATGCAGATTTTCAGCGCATTAATGATGATCCTGCCTTACTATTGCAGGAGACGGAACGCCCGATTGTATTTGACGAGGCGCAGTTATCGCCAAGTTTATTCCGTGCCTTGCGGGTTGCCATTGACCAACAGCGTCAACAGACGGGACAGTTTTTATTAAGCGGTTCTAGCTCGCCACAGTTATTAAAACAAATTAGCGAAACATTGGCGGGGCGGGTAGCGATTGTGGAGCTAGACCCATTAAGCTGGCATGAGATAATGACCGAAAATAGTCATAGTGATTTTCTTATCTCTGCCTTGGAGAACCCGCAACGACTAGGGCAACTTAAAGCGCGTTTAGATAAAAAGGAACTATTAAACCTGTGCCTTTACGGAGGCTATCCTGAGCCTGTGCTAAAGCGTCAGGACAAAAAATTCTTTCGCCTATGGATGGAGAATTATCTAAAAACCTATGTAGAGCGTGATATTCGCGCCTTATTTCCACAGTTAAATATTGATGCCTATAAACGTTTTGTACAGATGCTTGCCTTTGCCAGTGGCGAGATTATCAATGCCTCTAAATTTGCTCGCTCGTTAGATGTCTCCCAGCCCACCATTAAGCATTATCTGGAGATTATTGAAGGTACGTTTTTATGGCGACAGATTCCCTCTTATCAAAAAAACATCCGTAAACGATTGGTCAAAATGCCCAAGGGACACTTGCGAGATACAGGACTAATTAATTATTTTCTGCGCTTGCACAATGAAAACGATATGAAGGCACACCCACAGTTTGGGCAAATATGGGAGATTTTTATAACGGAGCAAATTATTAGGCATTTTAAGAATAATTTAGAAAGCGTTGAGTATTATTACTACCGTACCCAAAATAAGGCAGAAGTCGATTTAGTACTAGAAACCTCTTATGGCTTAATTCCAATTGAAATAAAAGCAGGCTCAGTCACCAGCAAACGACAAATACGCTCACTGGAACAATTTATAAAAGAACATAATTGCCGTTATGGACTGGTGGTGAATAATGGTGATGAGGTTTATAAATTAAGTGATAAGGTTTACCAAGTACCTGCGATTTTTTTGTAGTGGTTTTGTTTAGGGATTCCTTAGGAGCGTGCATGGAGTAACTTCCCGAAGTTTTAACGCAGAATTTTTATTTCAGATTGGATGAACTCATGAGGCGCATAGTTACTCTACGCAACGAATGAGATCATCCAAGCTGGGATAAAAAGGCAAGTTAGAGATCGGGAAGTTGTTTCGTGCACGTTCTTTAAGGAATCTCTAGTTAAGTCGGGCGGAATTTCTCGATAGATAAAATTGTTCAGTTTTTGTTTGAAATCTTACTAACCGCCTATTCTAGTACATTAACCACGTTATATTGACGGATACAGAGCAAACCAAAGCGTTCAAGACAAGGCATGGGTTTTGACAATGGTCACTCCCTTGTCAAAACCCATAACGCTGTATTGGATGCTTTGGATTGCTCCCGCAGGGCGAGCCAGAAAGCGGTCATCCACATTGTTGCGCTTTTTGTGAAGGGAATAACCATTCACTGCAAAGTGCGCCTAGTGGCTAACCGCTTTCTGACTCGCTGTATCCGTCAATATAACGTAGTTGATGTACTAGTCCTCTATCAGACTATGAAAGTGTTACCTTGTATCCGCTATTATTGAACCATGCCAGAAAAATATAAAACTATACAGTAATTAGTCTCAAATATTGATGAGAATCACTATCAATAATAATCAGCTGTGCTATTATCCATTTTTTACTCAAATGGATAATTAGGGATTCCCAATGACGCTTAATACGCTAAAAAAAGGACAATCAGCAATAATTACCTCCATTAACGCTGATTCAGAGCTTAAAAATCGCTTTAATTCCTTTGGTGTTGTAAAAGGGGCAACTGTTTATGCGCTACAACATACGCTGGCTCGACAAACGATGGAAATTCGTATTAATAAAACCCGCATGGCATTACGGATGTCAGAGGCTGAAAAAGTGGGTATTAGTGAATGAAAACCATAAAAATAGCCCTCGTTGGACAACCCAATGTAGGTAAAAGTTTTCTTGTTAATGCGGTTGGTAATACAAAATTAAAAGTGGGTAATTTTAGTGGTGTCACCGTATCGAAAAAAACCATTGCCTTTTCCCGTGATGGCTATCACTTCGAAGTCACGGATCTACCTGGTTCCTATTCACTTACCGACTATACAATTGAAGAACGTGTCACCAAAGATTATTTGGATGAGGGTAATTATGATTTGATTCTAAATGTGGTGGATTCAACTAACATTGAGCGTAATTTATACCTTACTACGGAGTTATTGGCTTTAAATAAAAAAGTCGTGGTTGCATTAAATATGCAGGATGAAGCGATTAAAGAAGGGGTCAATATTGATGAGAAACAGCTCAGTAAACTCTTAGGTGTTACTTGCGTTAAAACCTCTGCATTAGAAAAAACGGGTATTGATGAACTGATGCAAGCCATTATTTATACCCATGACCAAGCGACTCCCATATTTCATTTAGAATATAGTAATACTTATGAGCAAGAAATTAATAAAATTATCGCTTTTCTGGAGGAGAAAAACTATAAAAGTGATACTGGCTTAAAAATAATCGCCATCAAGTTATTGCGCGAAGATAAAAATACCTATCTTGCCATGAGGGACGAACCCCTTTGGGTAGAACTTCAACTAAAACTGAATCAATCCTACGAACATCTCTATCTTCACTACGCTACAAAAGATCTTGATGGT
>DRMS01000168.1 GCA_011322515.1 Leucothrix mucor | reverse complement strand
GGCTACCAGTTTAAGGTGGGACAGTTAATGTTTCTGCTATTCACCCGCACCCTTCGACAAGCTCAGGAAGCTAGTTCCCTGAGCTTGTCGAAGGGTGCGGGTTGTTTGCTATGACTTTACTTGTCCCACCTTAAGTTGGTAGCCCAAAAAGATAAGTTCGAATCGGGAAGTTATTTCGTGCATGTTCCTTAGCCTTAATCTATAGCATAAAAGCAGTGTGTTTAACAAGCGGTTGCCAATTTAAGATCGAACAAAAAATAGTTCTCTTTATAACCACATGAACCAACTAGAAAAAAATAAAAATTTATAGTCGGTTCAAAACCGCTTTTAAAATTGTCTGATCAAAATCACTAGTAACAATAGATTCACCATAAGATTTCATTAAGACCAAACTCAACACGCCATCCTGAACTTTTTTATCAATTGACATCAACTGTGCAAATTGCTCCGCAGAGATTTCTTTAGGTGGCTCTATCGGTAAATTAGCTTTAAGAAGAAGCTGTTTCACACGTTCCACATCATTCTGCTCAATCCAGCCCATTTTTTGCGATAGCTCTGCCGCCATTACCATACCAACGGCGATTGCTTCACCATGTAGCCATTCCCCATAACCCATGCCTGTTTCTATTGCGTGACCAAAGGTATGACCCAAGTTTAACAAGGCGCGCTGCCCTGCTTCGCGTTCATCAGCGGCGACGATATCTGCTTTATGCTGGCAAGAACGATAAATAGCATAAGTCAATGCTTCTTTATCGCGTTGCAATAGCTTTTGCATATTATTATCGAGCCAATCCAGAAATTCAGGATCATTAATAAAGCCGTATTTAATCACTTCCGCAAGACCTGCGCTAAGCTGTTGATCATCTAAGGTATCAAGTGTATCAATATCGATCAATACACATTGCGGCTGATGAAATGCACCGATCATATTTTTACCCAGCGGATGATTAACCCCTGTTTTTCCTCCCACGGATGAATCTACCATGGCTAATAAAGTAGTGGGGACTTGAATAAAAGGAATACCGCGCTGATAACAAGCGGCGGCAAAACCTGTCATATCACCGACTACTCCACCGCCAAGCGCTAGTAATGTACTTTTGCGGTCACAATGTGCGCGAAGCATTTCAGTAAAAATTTTCTGCTCTATCTCAAACGTTTTATATTTTTCGCCATCAGGCAAAATCACATCAGTATTTTTATAAGGCGCAGTCACTTGATGCAAGGCATCCAAATAAAGCGGCGCAATGGTTTCATTAGAAACGATCGCTGTGGTTGTTCCGTGAATATGACCTTGAATTAACTCGGGACGCTTTAATAGCCCTGAACCAATATGAATCGGGTAACTACGATCACCTAAATCAACATTTAATGTTTGCATGAATAAATCCTTAATTGCTTGGGAGTTCCTTATAAGCTTGATAAAATTCGGCTGATAACCACATTAATCCGCTGTTGCCCTGTTTTAATAATACTATCAGCAACTTCCAAATAATACGATTCTCTTTTACTGAGCAAGTCAGTTAAGGTTTTCAGTGGATTATCTGTTTGCATTAAAGGACGTGATTTATCATGGCTGATACGCGCATAAAGTTGCTCAGCACTGGTACTAAGATAGATAACATGACCCGTTTCTTGAATTATCTGACGGTTTTTCTGACTTAAAACACTGCCACCACCTGTTGCCAGAATAATATTATCAAGCTCACACAACTCACTAATCATCTGCTCTTCTCGGGTGCGAAATCCTTCCTCGCCTTCTATTTCAAAAATAGTAGCAATATTAACTCCTGTACGTTGCTCAATTTCAGCATCAGAATCATAAAAGTCCATTTTTAATCGTTTAGCTAAATGTCGTCCAACGGTAGACTTCCCTGCGCCCATTAAACCAACTAACACTATATTTTTTTTCATTGCCGTTTTATGCCAGTAAGTTCTTTGTGAATCAAGCAAAAAAAAGAGGCTCATAAAAATGAGCCTCTTTTCTTGATCTATCGTTCACCATTCTTGCTTATATAATCGCTAATGCGACGATTCCACAAAAAGTCTAGTTGGATATTTAGCGTATCAATCCAATACTCTAGGCGTAACAAAAATAAGTAATTCACGTTTGTCATCCTTTTTATAGCTACGCTTAAATAACCGCCCTACATAAGGTAGATCGCCTAAAAACGGTACTTTTTGTACGTCATTTTTATATTGCTCTTCATGCACGCCACCTAATACTACCGTTTGACCACTTTCAACGATAACCTGCGTTTTAACCTCCCGTGTATTAATACTAGGAACACCTGAGAATACTGCACCCACGGTGTCCTGATTTACTTTCAAGTCCATTATTACATGGTTATCTGGTGTGATTTGTGGTGTCACTTCCAAACTTAACACGGCTTTCTTAAAGGATACGCTGGTTGCACCGCTTGATGAGGCTTCCAAATAAGGTATTTCAACACCCTGCTCTATCAAGGCTGATTTCTTATTGGCAGTGACAACTCTTGGTGTGGAGACAACTTCACCTTTATTTTCTGCTTGTAGTGCTGACAGTTCTAAATCTATCAGGAAATCTCTGGCTAAAATAGAGAATCCAAACTTTCCTGCTGCACCCGCTATTGGCATATTCACATTGAGTCGATCACCGAGAGCTGGAATTTTGACAGGTGCCAAGTTTTGTGATGGTGATGAACCTGTTGCTTGATTATTTATCGAGTTAAGTGCGCTTGAACTGCCTGAGCTTGCCAACAACCCTCGACTACCAAATGGCACCAATTTGGTAACGCCAAAACGTGTTCCTAAGTCTTTACCAAATTCGTCATTAGCAATAACAATTCGTGATTCAATGGAGACTTGTCGAATAGGAATATCAAGGCTTTTCACCATTTCACGGATAGAGTCAATGCGCGAAACCGTATCTTGAACTAAGAGTGTATTAGTGCGTGTATCAACTGATATTGTACCTCTATTGGAAAGCAAGGTGCCGTCTTTATCGCCTTTTGAGGCTTTGACCAACTTAATAAGATCTTCTGCTCTGGCGTAGTTCACTGAAATATATTCTGTGACTAAAGGCTCTAATTCTTTAATGCGCTTTAATGACTGCAACTCTTGTTGTTCTTTTGCAGCCAACTCACTTGCAGGAGCAACCCAGATCACATTGCCATTATTACGCATACCTAACGCTTTTGACTCTAGAACAATATCTAACGCTTGATCCCATGGAACATTCTTCAAGCGCAAAGTAATATTACCTTTTACACTATCACTGACCACAATATTTTTATCAGTGAAGTCAGCAAGTAACTGGAGTACTGAACGTATTTCAATATCTTGGAAATTTAAAGATAGTTTTTTACCTGTATAAGCCTTCTTTTTAGGCTTTAGTAACTTTTTAGCGGCGGCTCTTTTCTTTTCAATTCGTCTGGTTTTTTTCATTATAATAATGAAATTTCTACCTTCACGTAGCGTTTCAAACTCAAATGATGTTCCCGCAGCAATATCAACCTGTGCATTTGCACCATGACGTGTTATATCGATATAAGAGGCTGGGGTTGCAAAATCCAGTACATTTAAACGCCGCGAAGCCTGATTGACACGAACATTTTTTAGTACAACAGAAACACGATTACCCTTTTTAACGGCTTTAACCTCAATATTTCCATTGGGCATAGGAATAACAACCCTGCCATCACCATTATTTTCACGACGAAAATCTATTCTGCCCAGCATATTGGCATTAACTCTTGCTTGTGAGCGCTGTTGAACTTGCCTAGCCGTGTTAACTACCTTTGCCGCTTGATAGCGATAGGGGGTAATCTTTGGTTTTGGTCTTCTAATATAGTTATTTGCCATCGCCTGATTGCTTACTGATTTCTGACGAACCAGAGGAGTGACTAGCTTATTTGCATCTCTCAATGGTGCTTGTGCAACAGGACGAGGGATAACGGGGGATACCCTTCTAGCAACAACAGGGCGCACTCTTTTCACAGGTGCAATGATCCGTTGCGGTCTAGCCTTAGCCACTGTCATTATCTTATCTGATAACAATACAACCACATCATTACCAACTATTTTAGTGGTGTATCCCTTGCTTCTCTTTAGCGAAACCATGACGCGAAGTTTTCCAGAGGCGCGTGCTATTTTTACACTTTTTACAACATTAGACTGGATAATTTTATTACGTAAACCCGTCGCTGAAAGCGTATCGGGAAAATCCAGCACCAACATCTGTGGAAATTTCATCATAAAGCTTTTGGGGGAGACTGCACCATCATCAAAATGGAATCGCAGTATGGTACTATCATCGCCTTGATTGACGGCATTTATTGTTTGCAAACTACTCGTTGCTTGACAGGTTTCACCTGCCAATATAAAAACGGGTAATGCTAACGCAAATAAAGCGTGCTTAAATGTTTTCATTATTAGACCTGCTATTGACACTATTATTTTTATTTTGGATGAGGACTGTGGATTCAATAAGGCTCGAATTCTAACAAAAATTCCGCATGATTAAATCCTCAGTCCTAACTATAAACTTTACGATAACAAACAAACAATTAGATTTAGCTGAGCGGTACTACCACAGATAAATTCTATGCTGTTTGATCAATCAAAATAAGTTAAAACTGCTCCAGACGGGGATGGGGGGTAAAGATTATATTGATAAAAAGCTTAGGAACGAGCACAGAATAACGTCCCGAAGTTCTAACGCAGAATTTTTATTTCAGATTGTATGTACTCATAAGGGGCATAACCACTCTACGCAACGAATGAGATCATCCAAGCGGGGATAAAAAAGCAAGTTAGTGATTGGGAAGTTGTTTCGTGCTCGTTCCTAATCATCTTTCAACGTAATCAGTGACTCTCTTTCTTTATAACCACCATTTCCATTAGGAACGACTTCTTTTATTGAAATTTCTGTTTCTGATATAGATAAAACCCGACCATAATTCTGACCAAGGTAATTGTCTTTTTTAATACTTTGCACGCCGCCATCAGGAGTTTTTATTAACGCCCATAAGGTACTCTCTTTATTTACCGTCCCAACCATACTAAGAGCATCCAATGGGAATCCCTCAAGGAATTCACGCACGCGATTAGCATCTAACTTAACGCCACTATCAACCACTTTAGGGGCGGTATCAGGTATCAACATCGCAACATCAAAGGGGTCTTTTTCATGTTTTGGATACATATAACGCAAATAAGGCTTCAGTTCAGGAATTGGCTTAATGGGACGCGCAGGTTTTGCTCTTTGCGCTGCAAAATAATCATCTAAATCAGTCGTACCTTCATTACAGGCACTCAGAAGTACTGTCACGAGCACTCCAACAAGATAGGTTTGATGGGTACGACGAGTCTGAAAGCCGTTAACCACTAGATGCTTTTTGAAGAGAGTAGTCACATCCTTCACAAGAAATGTAACAACGTGAATGACTGTTTTCTGGCTAGCCCGAAAGAAGCAACCTAAAGTGCTCAATACCGTATAGCAGGTTTTGACAAGAGAATAACCATTGCCTGCAACTTGTGCCTTATTTTGAATGCTTTGGACTACTCTGTCTCCATTAAATCTATATTGTTGGAATACTCGTCGCAATCCCAATATTTTAGAATACTCACCAGAAGTCTGCTTATTTATTATTTTCATTATGACTCCTCCTCACTGCCTTCTTCTATATAACGATAGGTTTGAATGGTTGCTTCCATAACTATTCTTGACGCTGATTTTTCTCTCTTCTGCTTTTGTTTCTGCTTCTGCTTCATTTTATTTTCTGGTAATAAGCGAATGTCATTAATGGTAACAATACGCGATAGCGCTGATAAATCACTAACAAAGGAAGCTAACTCGTCATAGCTACCTCTAGCTTTTATTTTGATTGGTTTTTCCGCATAGAATTCTTTACGGATTTCTGACTTAGGTTCAAACAAATCAATTTCCAATCCATTTGAAAGTCCTTTTTCTGAAATATCTAGAATCAACCCAGGAATTTCGGTATTACTAGGCAATTGCTTAATCAATGTTCCAAAGGAGTCCTGCATTTCATTTAACTGCGCTTTATAGGCAGGCAATTGATTTGCCCGTGCCTGCTTTTTTTCATACGCTACTCTTAAATTTGCCTCGGATGACTGCACCCTTTCCAATTGATCCACTTGATCAATAATAATCATTTTATAGCCTAAAAAAAGCACACCTATCAACACAATAAGAATCGCTATCATTTTTACTGGAAGCGAAACACTTCCTGGATCTTCCATTAGCGTATTAAATTCTTGAATATCAATCGCCATAACTAACCTCCCTCTTTTTCATCATCAGAGACTGTTTTAAGAACCTGTGTTACGTTTAGTTTAAAACGACGCAGACGATTTTTGTCTTTGGCATTATCAATACTGATCTTATTTAGATCAGAAGATTTCAGCCAAGGCGATGCATTAAGACGTTTCATATAACTGGATACGCGCGTATTTGATTCTGCTTTTCCTTCAATTTTTACCTTACCAGAGCTTTGTTCCAACTTAGTCAAAAACAAGCCTTTAGGTAGTGCATTCACCATTTCATCAAATAAATGTACAATACCTGGACGCGCAAATTGCAAGCTTTCAATCACTGCAATACGCTCCATTAATGCCTTTTTAGTTGCATCCAGCTTTTTAATTTCTTTAATTGCTTTATCAAGCCGCTTGGTTTCTGCTTTCACATAAGCATTACGCTCATTCTGATAAGCTATTTCACCTTCATAATAAGTATAAGCACCAAAGATGCTCAAAGCACCCACCACTACCGCTGATGCAACCATCATTACAAATGCCTGCTGACTCTTTTTGCGCGCTTCTTCACGCCAAGGTAATAGATTTAAGCCCGCCATTATTCAAGACCTCGCAATGCCAAACCTGTTGAAACCAACATGGCAGGTATATCACTCGTAAAACGGGCTGGATTCACTCTGCCGTTGAGTACCATATTTGAAAAGGGGTTGGCTAAAGAAACAGGGATACCTGTTGCTTCTTGAATTTGCTCATCAATACCTGGAATACTAGCACAACCACCTGAAAGCAATAGTTTTTCAACTTTTCCCTGTTGCGTTGAAGCATGATAAAACTGCAAGAAACGCTGCACCTGACGTACCATATTTTCTCTAAAGGGATCGAGCACTTCAGGTATATAACCTTCTGGCAAATTACCATTTTTCTTTGCCAAACCTGCTTCCGAATAGGGCAAGCCATAGCGTTGCATTATTTCCTCAGTTAACTGCTTGCCACCAAACACCTGCTCACGGGAGAAAGCAACATGACCTTTTTCAAATACATTGATTCCTGTCATGGATGCACCAAAATCCACCACTGCCACCGTTTCATGATCAGAAATATCATTGACTAGATTGCTAAATAATAACTCAATCGCATTTGACTCAAGATCAACTACATCAACCGTTAAACCTGCCATTTCTGCGGCTGCTAAGCGCACCTCAACATTTTCTGTGCGGGTTGCACCCAGTAATACATCAACCATGCCTGATGTTGCTGATGGGCCAACAATTTCAAAATCAAAATTCACTTCATCCATTGGGTAAGGAATATACTGTTCTGCTTCCATTTCTATCTGTGCTTCCATCTCACTAGCTGGAATACTATCGGGCATAGCAATAATTTTATTGATCGCCATAGAGGAAGGAATACCAAGAGCGCAATGACGGCTTTTAGTACGACTGTTTTTTATCACCTTGCGAATTGCTTCACCAACAGGGTCTGCTTCAATAATGTCTCGCTCAAAGGCTGCACCTTCTGGAAGGGAGGCAACGGAGTAACTATCAACCCGATAATTATTACCTTTTCGTGAAAGCTCAATAAGCTTGACAGCTGAAGAACTAATATCAATCCCTAAGAGATTGCCTTTTTTTCCACCAATAGAAAACACTGATTAAATCCCACCTTGTTATTTTTATTATTTGACCTAAATTTTGCAAGTGTTCATACGCGTGTAAAAAGCACTTGAAAGATCTAACTTGAATCTTAATCGATACAACAGCTCTCATTACCTCTGTAACCTGCACTAGTGAAGGCTCTAACAACTGGGTAATATTGACCACTTTTTAGAATAATGACTACTTACCAAGCTCCATAGTAAAATCTAGCAGGAAGTATTGGCATTTGTAGTGTATGTAAATTCAATAATTTGACACATTTTATCCACATAATCTCAACAATTATTGAGTATAATGGTTACCATCTACAGAAAAGGTGTTATTAGTATTCACAAGTTAAAATTCCCCCTGAGAGGTCGCGAAGAAAATGAAGATATCTTTCACTTCAATACCCTCACGATCTCTCAAGGTCAAATTATTTATGCGAAAAACTATACAGCCTGAGAACTGGATTAAATTAATATCATTATGGGAGTAATACTAGCGATCACTAATGAAATAGTCTACCCTCTACACTCTAATCGGCTATACCGAATGACGGATGGTGTTTAAAAGAGTGTTGTTAATATCAGCTTATAATATGCTTATAAGACATCCTAAATTCCATATAAAAACAAAAAATTATGCTACGTTTTATCTCTACATTATTTAAACGGATACTGGCTCCGTTAACGATTATTTTTGCCTTAGGCGTTGTTGCTGTAGCAGGTTCTTATTTTTACTACACGCCACAACTTCCCTCTATAAAAGCGCTTCACAATACACAATTACAATTACCCATCAGGGTTTACAGTAGAGAAAATAAATTAATTGCTGAGTTTGGGCGCTTTCGCCGCCGCCCTATTGAAATAGCAGAAGTTCCCCAGCGCATGATTAATGCTTTTATTGCCATTGAAGATAGTCGTTTCTACCAGCATAAAGGAGTTGATCTCAAAGGTATCGCTCGTGTCGTTGTTGCCGCTATAAAAAACAGAAGGATGACTCAAGGTGCAAGCACGATCACCATGCAACTTGCGCGTAATTTCTTTCTAACCCCTGAACGCACTATTGATCGAAAAATAAGAGAAATCTACCTCGCAATAAAAATAGAAAAAAACTTCAGCAAGTCCGAAATTTTAGAACTTTATTTTAATAAAATATTTTTAGGGAAGCGTGCTTATGGGATTGGCTCTGCTGCTGAAATTTATTATGGAAAAACACTCAAAGAATTGACACTTGCACAAACCGCCATGATTGCGGGTTTGCCGAAAGCGCCCTCTAAATATAATCCTATTAATAGACCCAAGCGAGCCAAGATACGCCGCGACTATATTTTACAACGCATGTTTGAGCAGGACTTTATTTCAGGTGCCGAATACAAGCAGGCAATCAAAGAGAAAATTTCAGCCAGAATTCACCACACAGAAACACAGACCTATGCACCCTATATGGCAGAAATGGCAAGAGCTGATGTGACCAAGCGCTATGGCGCAAACAATATTTACACGCTTGGCTTAAACATATATACCACGCTTGATAGTAATGAGCAGGACTTAGCGATCAAAACTTTACGCCAACATTTGTTAAAATATAGCCGTCGTCATGGCTATCGAGGTGCTGAGGACAAGGTTAATTTATCCGAACTGAGTGAAAACGATCTAAATAAAAAACTGAAAAGCTATCATACCTATGCAGGCATTATTCCTGCTCTTGTCATTAAAGTAGAAAAAAAGCGAGCGCTATTACGCATTCGTCAACAACAAAAACCTATTGCCCTTACATTGGCAGATGTTAAATGGGCGCGTAAATACCTCAATGAAAATAGACGAGGTAAAAAAATTAAAAAAATCAATGATGTCTTAAAGGCAGGCGATATTGTTCGCTTAAAAAAGGACAAAAAAGGCAATTGGCAGCTAACCCAAATTCCTAAAGTTACTGGCGCACTAGTCTCTCTTGATCCAAAAGATGGTGCTATTCGTGCCATAGCAGGGGGTTTTGATTTTACTTATAGCAAATTTAACCGCGCTATACAGGCAAAACGACAACCTGGATCTAGCTTTAAGCCTTTTATCTATAGCTCTGCTCTAGCTAAAGGCTTTTCACCTTCAAGCCTCATTGACGATGCACCGCTGGATATTCCTGGAAGCAAATGGAATCCACAAAACTATGGGCATAAATTTAGTGGTCCTACCCGTCTGCGTGTTGCGTTAGCCAAATCTAAAAATCTGGTTTCAATTCATCTACTGAAAAAAATTGGTGTTGAGTATGCAATAAACTATGCGACACGATTTGGATTCAAAAAAAACACGTTACCTGCAAATCTAACCCTTGCACTAGGAACAGGCTCTGCTACACCATTAGAAATGGCGACCGCTTATGCCACCTTAGCGAATGGGGGCTATAAAATTGACAATTACTTTATTCGTAAAATTGTTGATAAAGACAGCAGAATACTCTACGAAGCAAAACCTAAAATAGCCTGTACTACCTGCCCAATCAGCTCTTTAGATCAACTTGATATTAGTGAAGACCAGTCGGTAGAGTTAGCAACACAAGCAAATAACTCTAAATTTTCCAAGCGCGTTATGAAACCCTACGTGAATTATCAAATTACCAGCATGCTACAAGATGTCGCTCGAGTTGGAACCGCTGCACGCGCAGGAAGAATTCTCAAACGCAGTGATATTGCAGGAAAAACAGGCACAACCAATGATCAAAAAGATGCATGGTTCTGTGGTTTCACACCAAAAAAGGTCACTACTGTCTGGATGGGATTTGATCAGTTAAAACCCCTCGGCAAACATGAAACAGCCACGCAAGCCGCCTTGCCTATATGGATTGACTTTATGAAAGTAGCACTAAAAGGAAGCAAAGTAGCACGCTACCCACGCCCAAAAGGACTTAAAAATATTACTCTCGATGCAGAATCAGGACTACAGCCAACAGAGTTTACTCTAAAAACCATTCAGGAAAGTCTTACTCCCGATCAAATTCCAACCGAAGAAGATCGTCTTGCTTATATGAAAGCTTATGAAGGACAGATGTTTGAGAAAGAAGATAGGGAACTTGCGCTTGCATTAGAAGGGATTGAATCGCCACGACATCGGCAACGATTAATTCTCGAAGCACAGCAGAGACGCGAAAATGCAATACGTCGGCAACATGCTAGAAATCAGGAAATGAAGCGCCTTGGCAAAGAACCTGTAGAACCATTAAGCAATATACCAGCGCCTCCAGAAAACAACCCACAACAACCCGCAAATAATCTTGAAATAGATGATGCTACACTGAGGCAAATACAGAAACAGTTTCTGAATGAAAACGTTGAGATACCTGAGCAGTTATTTTAAAAGCAGATCTATAGACATTCATTTATTAAATTTCCGCACCCTTCGACTCCGCTCAAGGAGCTGTACCCTGAGCGGAGTTGAAGGGTGCAATTATTTATGTAAAAAACTATATTACTTTTTTTGTTTTTAAACAGAAAAGCTGAAGCTTTTCCGTAAGAGATATATTATTTCTGACCAAACTCATGCACCGCATCAACCAATACTTTGACATTATCAGGATTGATATGCTGATGAATACCATGACCTAAATTAAACACATGTCCGCTACCTTCACCAAAATCAGTCATAATTTTCTTCACTTCTCTACGAATGGTGTCTGCTGAAGCATATAAGGTACAAGGATCCATATTCCCCTGTAACGCAACTTTATCACCAATACGCGCTTTAGCATCTGCAATATTAATTGTCCAATCTAACCCTAATGCAGTGCAACCTGTCTCTGCCATTGTTTCTAGCCACTGCCCACCACCTTTGGTGAAGAGTGTAACGGGAACTTCTCTGCCCTCCGCCTCACGTTGCAAGTTCGAGACTATACGTTGCATATAATTGAGTGAAAATTCTTTATAAGCCTGTGGCGTTAATAAACCACCCCACGTATCAAATATCATGACCGCTTGTGCGCCTGCGGCTATTTGTGCGTTAAGATAAGAGGTAACGCTATCAGCAAGCTTTTCTAATAATAAATGCATGGCAGTAGGGTCGTCATACATCATACCTTTAACACGCCCAAAATCTTTACTTGAACCGCCCTCAACCATATAAGTAGCTAATGTCCATGGACTCCCTGAAAACCCAATGAGAGGTATACTACCATTAAGATCACGACGAATAGTCCGCACTGCATTCATAACATAAGATAATTCTTGTTCTGGATCAGGCACACCAATAGCTTTAACATCACGCATATTGGTTATTTTTTTCTCAAAACGTGGTCCTTCACCCTCAGCAAAATACAAGCCTAGCCCCATTGCATCAGGAATGGTTAATATATCAGAGAATAAAATAGCGGCGTCTAGATCAAAACGCTCAAGTGGTTGTAGAGTAACTTCACTGGCTAGGTCTGCATTTTTGCACAGATCCATAAAACTCCCCGCTTTAGCGCGTGATGCACGATATTCAGGAAGATAACGACCTGCTTGGCGCATAATCCAAACAGGCGTTGTATCAACAGGTTGCTTAAGTAATGCACGAAGAAAACGATCGTTTTTAAGCTCTGCCATAAAATTTATACCCCAATATTAATTATTTATACAGTCTATGATACTTATAACTGTAATTAATTCCATTTAAAAATAATTTTAACCCTTAAACAAAAATGCCGAGATAAATCTCGGCATTTGCAAAAGGTCTTTCTTTACTAAAATAGTAAGCCACAAGGCGCAACCATTTTGTAACCTCTTAGGAACGTGTACGAAACAACTTCCCGATCTCTAACTTGCCTTTTTATCCCAGCTTGGATGATCTCATTCGTTGCGTAGAGTAACTATGCGCCTCATGAGTTTATCCGATCTGAAATAAAAATTCTGCGTTAGAACTTCGGGAAGTTATTCCATGCGCGTTTATTAAGAAGATAACTGTGCTTTTATCATACCACTTATCTTACCCATATCAGCCCTGCCTTGAGCTTTTGGTTTAATAATTGACATAACTTTACCCATATCTTGCATGGAATTTGCACC
The DNA here is from genome assembly GCA_011322515.1 of Leucothrix mucor. Classification (GTDB taxonomy): domain Bacteria; phylum Pseudomonadota; class Gammaproteobacteria; order Thiotrichales; family Thiotrichaceae; genus JAGLBW01. The sequence goes on along the minus strand of DRMS01000168.1, from coordinate 2,441 downwards.
TGTCGTAGCCATTGTTTCAGCAATAAGAGTTTGCAACTCGTCATCAGACATTGGCTCAGGAAGATAAACCTGAATTATTTCTAATTCTGCCTCTTCTTGCGCTACAAGATCATTGCGACCCGCTTTTTTAAACTGTGTAATAGATTCTCTGCGCTGTTTGCACATTTTATCTAAAATAACCAAAATAGCAGTGTCATCAACATCTTCACGAGTATCGACTTCTTGTTGCTTAATAGCAGCAAGAATAGTACGCACTGTCAGTAAGCGTAATTTTTCTTTACTACGCATCGCTGATTTCATATCATCAGTCACGCGATTTTTTAAGTCAGACATAGTTCCAGCCTAGATTTAGTACATACGCACACGACGATTAACTTCACGCTTTAAATTCTTTAAGTTACGCTTAACCGCAGCTGCCTTTTCTCTTTTACGTATTGATGTTGGCTTTTCATAAAATTCACGACTACGAACCTCTGCAACAACCCCCGCTTTTTCACAAGTACGCTTAAAACGGCGTAGTGCAATTTCAAATGGCTCGTTGTCTCTAACTTTTACGTTTGGCATAATTTTTAAATCTCGATAATATTGAACTTAGATCCTGCAAGCAATCAGACAAATAAAGTACAAACTACTGATTAACATTGCGATATTTTATTTTTTTGAAATATCAATAAGTATTTCTCTTAAATACAATTCGCCCTACTAATTACTATCTTGCACTCTATTTTTGTGAACACTTACAGGATCTAGATTGAAGTAAACCGCGCATTATACAAAATCAGGGCTATCAATGCATCAGTTTTTTCAAAAATACAAATAATGCACTAGCATAAGAGAATTGAACTTCGTAGGCTTGAATGAAGTCAAAATAAATACTCCATTACCAAGATACTGTATACTTTACCCATGAACCTTAAATATCAAATAACAAAAACTATGAAAAAAATCATATTGCTTAGTTTTATCGGGCTTCTAAGCGCCTGTTCTAATTACAAACTTGAAGTACAACAAGGCAATTTAGTCACACAAAAGTCCATTGCACAACTCCAACGCGGAATGACAAAAAAACAGGTACAAGCACTATTAGGAACGCCACTCATGACGGATAGTTTTAATGCCAATCGCTGGGATTATGTCTTTTATCAAAACACTAGCAAAACTAGCCATCAATCAAAAAACATCACTGTCTTTTTTCAAGATAATCAATTGGTTAATATTGGAAATTAACCCTCCTCCTCCCACCAAAAGACACAGAGAAACCTATAAGTCTATATTATAAATCGATAGTCTAAATTAATCATTGATAAACACTATCTATTTGGTTTATATTTACAGAGTATGGATTTAATACGCACTAAGTAGGAAGTCATAATAAATCTAACAAAATTTTCGACGTTTATTTTTCGATACTCAAGGCATTATTGAGGCTCATAGCAGGCAACAATAACGCAGAAGATCGAAAAAACGCACAAACTGTTAGACTTATTGCGTCCTCTTACTTATATTTAAGGCGGAGTTCAAGGATGCGGACGACAAATAATACTCTTAAAATATGGCTAAATTGCCCCATCAAGTTGATACTGGGGGGACTACTTCTTCTATTTTCTTCTGCCATATATGCTGAAGAAAAAATCATCGTAGGGTTAACAGCTGATATACCCTACGCTGAGGTTAAACATAAGGGTAATAAAGTTCGCATAAAGCGCATACAAAATAAGCTTAATAAACTGACAGGAAATTTCAGTAAAACATCCCGTCCCTGCCCTCCTTTCTGCATAGCCCCTATTGAAGCTGCACCTAATGTTAAAACAGTGGGTGAACTAGAGCTTATCAAGTTTCTCCAACAAAACAGTGACTCTCAAAAAGGATTGCTGATAGATGCCAGATTAGCTGATTTTTATGATGTTGAAACTATCCCTGGGGCAATCAATATACCTTTTACTCTCTTCACTAGCCCTTCCATCAAAGAGGTCGTTCTCTTACTGGGTGTTACCAGAAAGAATGATGAATATGATTTCTCTGATGCAAAAATACTGTACCTATTTTGTAATGGTCCATGGTGCGAACAATCTCCCCGCGCTATAAAGGCACTCATTGATTTTGGCTATCCTGCTACTAAACTCTATTATTATAGAGGCGGAATGCAACTGTGGAAGCTATTTAGCCTAACAACAGTATTACCCCAACCCAACAAGGTAAATCAATAGGTTAACTCATATGTATCAATTTCCAGATTCTAGCGAAGTGATGGGTCATCAAGAACCTGAACCTTTAGCTGAAGGCTCACGCTATAAAGTTATCATTATAGCCAACCTATTGCTTGCCCTTTTTATCATTGCCATTATCTGGTTTTTCTTTTTCTTTGATTCAGAACCGCGCAACACTGTCGCGCTTAATCAATCGCTAATTACAAAATCCGTATATCGAGACTCTCAATATTC
>DRMS01000167.1 GCA_011322515.1 Leucothrix mucor | reverse complement strand
CCCGAAGTTCTAACGCAGAATTTTTATTTCAGATTGGGTGAACTCATGAGGCGCATAGTCACTCTACGCAACGAATGAGATCATCCCAAGCTGGGATAAAAAGGCAAGTTAGAAATCGGGAAGTTGTTTCGTGCCCGTTCCTTAGGTAATAAATTTATACCCAATGCCCCAGACTGTTTTAATAAAATCATCTTTATTTTGGCTACGTTTTAATTTTTTTCGCAGGCGGTTAATATGCGTGTTCACGGTCGCTTCGTAACCATCATGGTTATAACCCCATACCGCATCTAATAACTGTGCCCGTGAAAAAACCTGTTGCTTGTGACTTGCAAAATAAAATAATAAATCAAACTCACGCTGGGTTAATTCAATACATTCATCTTCTAAGGTAATTTCGCGCGTTTGAGGATGAATACTCAGTTCTTTATAGTGAAGCGAGCTAATATCACTTGGCTGATGGTTACTCAATTGAGCGTCTTGAGTATTCAGTTTGCAGCGACGCAATAAAGCTTTAATTCGTGCTTGGCACTCACGCATGCTAAACGGTTTTGTTAGGTAATCATCAGCACCTAATTCCAAACCCACCACGCGATCCGCCTCGCTATCCAAAGAAGTCAATAACATAATAGGGACACTAGGGCGCGATTGGCGTAGCTCTTTGCATAAATCCAAACCGCTGTAACTTGGCAACATAATATCCAGTACAACCAAATCATAGTCATTAGCCTGTAAATAATCACGTGCTACTAAGCCATCAGAAAGATGGGTGACATCATATCCCATAAGCTCTAAATGATATTGCAACATCTCAGCAATAGCGGGGTCGTCCTCTACAATTATTATTTTGGGCATGTTAGATTTTATTTTTTTGTGAAGAATGAGGCTACCAACTTAAGGCGGGACAAGTAAGGTCATAGCAAATAACCCGCCCCCTTCGACTCCGCTCAGGGAGCTGTACCCTGAGCGGAGTCGAAGGGGGCAATTATTTATGTGAAAAACTATAGTAGCCCAAATGATGATAACCAGTAAAATACTGCCAATAAAGGTAATTTTCTTGGTTTTTGTGCTTAAAGTGGGCTGTTACAAGAAAATCTATTATTTTGTTTTATACTGTTTATGACAGCTAGCACAGGCTTTTGCTGTTTTCTTAAATTGAGTTTTAATGGCGGTTTCATTGCCTGCTTTGGCGAGTGTTGCTAGTTTTTCTGCTTCTGCTTGTAATGTTTTGTATTTTTTCTCAAAATCCTTCTTATTTTTCCAAATTTCTTCTTTTGCGTTACTGTCATCGACGTGGTCTTCGCTTGATTCTTTAGGAAAGCCTTCTAATAAATTAATCTTAGATATTGCCTCTAAGCCTGTTGCGTATTGTGCAAAGGCTTTGGCATTAAAGTCTGTTTTTCCTTTTACCATTGCTCCCATTGGGCTGAGATACCATTTATAAATTTCCATTGTAGCGGTACGAAATTCAAAAGATTGTTCAGCGGAGCGGGTGTTTTTATTAAAATGGGCAGAGTGAGCAAAGCTAACAGCTCCCCATAATGTTAGGGTTAATACACTCGTTGCGGTCAATATTTTCATTGGTATTTTCATTGGTATCATTTTCCTTTAGGTTTTTTTGCTGTTTTAGAGTTGAGAATTAATTTATTGTTTAAACGACTACAAACTGCCCCATCATGCCCAGATCTTCATGTTCTAGAATATGGCAGTGGTACATATAGGGTGTTTTACTATCGATGTAATCTATCATTTTAAGAATTAGCTTAACCGATTCATTTGCGGGGATTAATACGGTGTCTTTAAAGCCTTTTTCATTTGCTGCAACATTAGTGCTACTCCCATTACGTTCTAGAAGCTGGAAATGAGTAGCGTGAATGTGGAAGTTATGATCCATTCCCATGCTATTGGTGACTTCCCATATTTCAATTGCATTTAGTGGAACGGTTTCATTAATTACACTGGGATTCATTGTCTGCCCATTAATCATGAAGTTTCCCATTCGCCCTGAGAGCGTAAATGAACGGGTATTGACAGAATCAGCAGGGTTTAAAGTCGCTAGACTAATTAACGTCTGAGGTAATACCGTTGTAACGGTTGCTACTTTGTTAATATTAATTTTGAATAGGTTTTTATTGCTATTTTTATCAATAAACAATTCTGTTTGACCCAGATTTGTAGAGAAATCAATAATAATTTCGGCGCGTTCAGCAGGGCTTAGACGGAGTTGCGTTAGCTCCACAGGTGTTTCTAAAAAAGCATTGTCGGTTGCAATTTGCTTAAAGGATTTCCCTGATGCTAAGGCGAAATGATAGATGCGTGCATTTGAGCCATTTAAAATTCTAAAACGTATTTGCTTTGCCTCAATATCTAAATAAGGAGTGATAACACCGTTGACCATAAAGGTATCGCCTTTCCAACCGTGCATTTTCTCTCTGCGGCTAGGATTGTAGTCAAACGAACCATCACTATTAAAGCGTCGATCCTGAATAATTAAGGGAATATCATCAATACCATAACGCTTGGGTAAATCTAATGCCTCACTATGATCATCATCAATAATAATCATGCCCGCTAAGCCATTCATTACATGCTGGGCTGTTTTTCCCATTAAATGGGGGTGATACCAGTTGGTGCAAGCTTGTTGTTTCACTGTATAGGCGGCTGTCCATGTCGCATTGGGCTTGATTTTTTGATGCACAGCGCCATCCATTTCAGCAGGAACATGCATACCATGTCCGTGCATGGTTGTTTCTTCGCCAAGTTTATTGCGATAGTTAATATTAACTTTTGATCCATTTGTTAGGCGCAAGGTAGGCCCTAGATAATTGCCATTAATTCCCCATGTAGGGGTGTTTTTACCATCAAGAAAGTTACGGCTACCTGCTTGCAAGCTGAGGTTGTAGATGACAACACCCTCATCGGTATAGCCTTTAATCTCTTCTGGAATAAATAAGGGGGTTTTATATTTACCACTAGCACCGCCTGAGCCACCCGTGCCACTAGTCGCTATTTTATTTGATGATCCACCACCACAGGCGGAAAGTCCTAGCGCGGATATAATAGAACTTGTTAAAAATTGTCTTCTATTCATTGAAATTTAGATCTCATTCGATTATTTCGTAGATTGGTTAGAAGGCTGTCCGAGAACTAAAGCCTCCAAGTAAGGAAGTTCCAAGCAATGATTCTACCCATCTTACTTGCCCTTTTGCTCCTGCTTGAATCATCTCAATCGTTGCGTAGAGTCACTATACGCCTCTTGATATGTCCAATAAGGAACAAAAAATAAGCGTAATATAGGTCAATTCATTACTTGAAACTTCCTAACTTAAAAGTGAGAAAAATATATCTCTCACAACGACAGCAAAATACACTAAGAAAATATAAAAAGCCTTTGCGCGTCCTGATCTTTGCGAGAGATATGTTTTGCTATAGATTTTCGCATAAATAATTGCACCCTTCGACTCCGCTCAGGGAACTGCTCCCTGAGCGGAGTCGAAGGGTGCGTAAATTTAATAAATGAATGTCTATAGCTAATAAAGCTACTGTTTAAACCACCACAAACTGCCCCATCATGCCTTGGTCTTCATGCTCTAAAATATGGCAATGATACATATAGGGTATTTTAGGATCAGAGTATTCTGGGAATGCCATAATAATACGCACTACCTCACCTGAATTGACTAAAACGACATCTTTTAGCCCTGCTTCAATCGCATTAGGTGCTACACCATTGCGATCAAGGATTCTAAATTGCACATTGTGTACATGGAAGGGATGTGCCATTGGGGAGACATTGCTGATTTCCCATATCTCGGTGCTATTACGCTTTACAGCAAAGTCAATACGATTAATATCCATTGATTTGCCATTAATGCGGAACATTCCACCTGAGCCACCACCACGAGAGCCACCACGTTGCATCATACCTCTCATCATTCCTCCTCCCATCATTCCACCACGTCCCATCATCCCCATTTCAAGTTCAAATTTACGCGTTGTCAGCGCTTTTTTAGGGTTTAAAATCAATGCGCTTTGGCGTAAAGTCATGGGTACTTTTCGCTTAGAAGGTTGTGCTTGACGCGCATCAATCGACATAATATCCAGTTCTTGACTCGACATCATACGCATCATTGGCATTCCTGAATTGCTTCCACTGGCAATGCTTTTGAGTGTAATTTGTTTTTTATCAGAAACATCGACTAAAATTTCAATACGCTCTGCGGCTGCAAGATGGATACTATCCGTTTGTAGAGGGCGCTCTAAAAATCCACAGTCACTTGCAATCACATAAAATGGACGGTTATCACTAAACACAAGCTGATAAGGTCGTGCATTAGAACCATTATGCAAACGTAGGCGTAATAAGGTACGTTTAGCTTCTAGTGTTGGTGTAACCACGCCATTAACCAACACTGTTGAACCTTGCATTCCCATCATTCGATCAGGCATTCTGCTAAGATAATTTAGCGAACCATTGCGATTAAAACGACGATCTTGGATGGTACAAGGAATATCATCAATACCATAATCACTGGGCAAGCCAAGCTGATCACTGCCATCATCGTCAATAATAAACAGCCCTGCTAAGCCATGATAAACCTGCCGCCCCGTTTGGTGCATGGTGTGTGAGTGATACCATGTTGTGCCTGCTTCTTGGCGGATCTGAAAACGTGATTGCCATGTTTGATTGGGTTGAATCGTCTGATGTGGGCCACCGTCCATCTTGGCGGGTAATGTCATACCGTGCCAGTGTAAAGTTGCCACTTCATTCAGCCCATTACGCACATTAATGGTCACCGTATCGCCCCGTTTAGCGCGCAATACAGGCCCTAGATAACTTTGATTAATCCCCAAAGTTGGCGTATTAATCCCTTTAAAAAACTGATGCTGGGATGCATTAATTTGTAAATTAAAGCTAACTT
>DRMS01000166.1 GCA_011322515.1 Leucothrix mucor | reverse complement strand
CATTAAATGATGGAAATTCCAGTGTTAAAACATAGCCTTCTATTTCCCGTTGCGTTGCTGCTTGCTTGCAAATATCCAGTGCTGATGTTGGTAAGCCTGCCAGTTGCTCTCTTGTTACCTGCTTTGTCCATGCAGTCGTTGCATCCAGTACATTATCTGCAAAGGCAGATTGTAATTTAGACAGTTTTTTATTGATCTCACGAAAGCGCTGTTGCTTCTCCTCTGACAAAGCAATTCCAGATAAGTGAAAATCTTTTAGTGCGTTATCCAGCGTTTTCTTTTGCGCATCATCCAAGTGTAATGCGTCTTGTTGCGCTTGTACTGATGCAATTGCCTTAAATAAATCCTGATTTTGACCTATTTCGGTATTGTACTCACTTAATAAAGGCAAACAGGCATTGCGTGCATCACGTAGCGCTTTGCTATCAACTACATGGCTTTTATGGCTGATGGGCGACCAACGTTTATCTAACTCATTTTCTGCCATTGATAAGGGATGGATTAGGTTATCCCAATGGTAACTGGTACTCGCATTAAGAAGTGAATGGATTATTTGTTTGTTTTTATTAAGCTGTTGTTCTATGGATGCTTGGATCGTCGATGGATTGATGTTTGAGAAATTTGGTAAGTTGTTAGTCATATGCATGAGTCGTTGGGATACTATGAAGGTCATAGGCAATTGATGGATAAAAAAGTCTAAAGTAGTTTCATTCTCAATGAATGATGCTAGATAATACTACATTTGTAGGTTTTTCAAGTTTATTACTTTAAGTTATGAACAAAATAAGAAAATATTAGTCGAACAGGGTGTTTATCAATCATCAATACAAGGAAGGTAATATGGCAGACATAAAGAGCAGTAAAAGTTTATTCATTTTATCCAGCGTAGCGGCACTCACTATGCTTTCTGCAAGTTCTACGATGGCAGCTAAAACATCTCCCATATGCAGTATTGTTGCCAATAGTAAAAAAGCATCCTGCCCTGATTCTTCATTTTCTATTTCAGATCAATTTCTTCTCGCCGTTGCTAAAAACAATCAACCACTGGCTCAACAGTTATTACAACGAGGGGCAGGTATCAATTATCGCTCACAAAATCGTGTGGTGATTAGTCGGGTTAATGTGCGTGCGGATAAACTTAATCAATTTTTAGCAGGAAGTAAGCGCTATCAATATGCTAGTGGCAGTGCCTATGATATTGCCTTGGTGCAGGGAAACGCCGCGATTGTTTTATGGTTATTGCAACGAGGCGCTGATCCTGCTGCGGGGTATTTTAAAAATCAAATTGAAAATAGTCATTTTAAAGGAAGCTATCCGTCTTCTTATTTATTATTACCGTATCGAGAGCGCGCAAAAATCATTTCTGTTGGTAAAGTATTAGCCATTGCAGTGAAAGCCAATGACTTACAAAAGGCAAGGCAGTTACTTAAAATTGAGCCTCGCGCGATTCATTATTTAGGGAATACCTTGCTACCTTCCACTTTACGCCTTGGGAAGTGGGAGATGGCGAAACTATTACTCAGTCAGGGCGCTGATACGCATCAGCTTGTTAATTTTTCTTCGATGTTATATTCACCATTAGAAGGTGAGACAACTAATTATCCCATTTTAGAAGCACTGTTACGTCATGCTAAAAAACGCAAGAAGATGGATTATCAGACCTTTTTAAGTATTGCGGTAAGAAAAAAAGATGCGCGTGCATTGCGAATGTTGGTGAGCTATGGCGCTAACCTTAATCCTAAAGACCAAAAGGCACCGCTGTTTATTGCGGCAGAAAAGGAAGATATAAAAACAGTGCGTTTTCTGCTAAAACTGGGTGCTAATCCTAATATTGTCAATGGTGGGACGACCTTACTGCATCGCGCAATTGGTAATGAACAAGTTACTTTGGCAAAGCTATTACTTCAAGGCGGTGCCAATATCAATGCGTTGGATGTAATGGATCGTCGCCCAATTGATATTGCAATCCATAAAAGGTCGCCTAATTTAATCAAGCTCCTCATTGCGCATCGTGCAATAGTGAAAGGAATCAATAGTGATAAGGATAGTTTGTTACATATCGCGGTGCGTGAAGATAAATTAAGCGTGCTACGGTTATTGCTTGCTTCAGGCGCACGCCCACTGGTTAATATTAAAAATAACGCCGAAGAAACTCCGTTTCAGATTGCTATTCGTGATAGTAAAATGGCGATGGCACGCATTTTGTTAGCTGCAGGTGCTCATGTTAATGTGAAAGATAGCCAAGATAGAACACCGCTACAACTTGCAGTCAATAAAACCAATCTGAATTTTGCCAAGTTATTGATAAAAGCAAGAGCTGATGTCAATGTGAAGCTTAAAAATTATAATGACGATAGCTTGCTAACCAGTGCGGTTAAACAGGTGAATATTCCTATTGTAAAACTGCTTTTGGCGGCGGGCGCAAAAGTAAACTACGCGAATAGCTCAAAGCAAACGGCATTACATATCGCTGTTGAAAAGGTAGATATTACCATGATGCGCTTATTGTTAAATGCCCATGCTGATGTAAATCTACGTAATACTTCCAAGCATACCCCCTTGCATATCGCAATTAATAAAAAACATGTAGGGATGGTGAGTCTCTTAATGCAACACAAGCCACAGCTAAACTGGCTTGATGCTGAAGGGCATACTCCCTTGCATCTTGCGGTACTCGCTAAGAATCTTCCCATTACTAATGTACTATTAAATGCAGGCGCACAACCCAATAGCGTTGATGTTAATGGTGACACTCCGCTATTTGATGCGCTTTATTGGCGTAAAGTTAAAATTGCGAGTAGCTTGATTGATCATGGTGCAAAAATTAATGTTGCCAATAATCATGGGAAAACACCGCTGGATATAGCGTTATCAAAAGGCTTGCTCGGTATTGCCGCAAAAATGCGTCGTGCAGGCGCTAAAACAGGTGAAGAGTTAGGCTCAGCAGGCGCAGTGCGTATCAAGATCCTAAAAAATCTAAAAAAATAAGAAAAGTAGCCATAGGATTCCTTATTAACACAAAGAATAATCTTATTTCATCATGATACCCTTGTGTTATTATCTTGCCAAAGTACATTAAGAAAATCACACTCTCACCAAGATGCAAAGTACGCAAAGGAGTTTCAATAAACTTTGGCACACTTTTCATCTTGGCGAGAGATTCATTTTTGAGGTTGTTATTTAACCTCTAGGAAAAAACTATGGGTCTAGCAAAACGT
>DRMS01000165.1 GCA_011322515.1 Leucothrix mucor | reverse complement strand
CGGAATGCAACTGTGGAAGCTATTTAGCCTAACAACAGTATTACCCCAACCCAACAAGGTAAATCAATAGGTTAACTCATATGTATCAATTTCCAGATTCTAGCGAAGTGATGGGTCATCAAGAACCTTTAGCTGAAGGCTCGCGCTATAAAGTTATCATTATAGCCAACCTATTGCTTGCCCTTTTTATCATTGCCATTATCTGGTTTTTCTTTTTCTTTGATTCAGAACCGCGCAACACTGTCGCGCTTAATCAATCGCTAATTACAAAATCCGTTTATCGAGACTCTCAATATTCAACAGGGGACTACACCCCCATCACAACCAATGATACTGCCTCTGATCCTATCATTCCAGCGACTGAAAACAACAACATTCCGATCATTGCTGCCCCTCAACCGTTATCAGCAATTGAGTTAATTACCAATGAGTTAATGAAAAACAAGGATAAAAAATCAGGCAGAAATCAGTCCAATAACAACATTATTTCAACCAGTGACTCCACCCCAAAAAAGGAAGCTACAAATGAAACTGCACTAATAGAACCAGTAGAAAAAAAGCATCTTGAAAAAAATCAAGTTATTATAAAACATCCGACTGCACAGCCCTTAGCGAAAAAAATAGCCCAAATAAATCAGAATCTAGATGGCTCTAATCAACAACTTATAAAAAAATTAGTTGAAATAGACACCCCACAACAAGCATCTATCGATACCATTAAAACTACTCAACATAAGTCTAGAAATACAGTTATCTATAACAGCATCTCCTTAAAAAAAGAAAGCGATGTTGATAAAATCATGCTTGCAATGGGAAGTATAAAAAAACCTGCCCATGAAAAAACTGCTGACAAAATAGACTCAACGATAAAAAAAATACTTAAAAACTCAGAAAATACGTCGAAAAATACCGATTTATACGTCGAAAAATTACAACCAGAGAGCGAAGAAAATAAAAAAGAAGTCCGTACCATTACAGTCAAACAAGGTGAGAAACTATGGGATATCGCCGTACGCGCTTATGGTGATGGGAACAAATACAAAATACTGCTAGACGCAAACCCAGTGCTTAAGAAAAATCCCAAACTAATAAAAGCTGGCATTACCTTACGGGCTCCCTTATAGACTGCTATAATAAACCCGTAATACTAAGTAGCCAGACAAAAATAAACCTAACAATTTCTTCCCTATTTTCTGACCCTCTGCATTGTTGCTTCGGTTGCATAGCTCACTATGCCCCTACGCAATGCCTTTAAGATCAAAAAATAGAACAGTCGTCTTGTGATGATTATTTTTATCCACCTACTTAATCCATTCTATACAACCTAGATCCTGCAAGTGTTCACACATAGATAGCACAAGCTATACGCACGAATGCTTACAGCTAAATACAACTTTAAAAAAGGAATAATCAATGGCACGAGGAGTCAATAAAGTAATTTTAGTCGGCACATTAGGTAATGACCCAGAAACAAAATTTATGCCATCAGGTGGTGCTGTCGTCAATATTAGCATTGCGACCAATGAACAATGGACGGACAAAAATACTGGTCAAAAACAAGAACGCACAGAGTGGCATCGCATTGTTGCTTTCAACCGTCTTGCGGAAATAATGGGACAGTATCTTCGCAAAGGATCGCAAGTTTATATTGAAGGAAAACTACAAACCCGTAAATGGCAAGATCAAAGTGGTCAAGACCGCTATACCACAGAAATACTAGCACAAGAAATGCAAATGCTAGGTGGCCGCAGTGGAGGTACTAGTGATTATAATACAAATGCCCCACAACAATCTCAACCAGCCCCACAACCGTATCAACAGCCTGTTGCACCTGCTCAAAATCAAGCGCCAACACCTCCACCTCAACAACAATCATCAACACCAGCAAAAAATATGGATGATTTTGATGATGATATTCCATTTTAAAAATAACATTAGCCCCCCTTAATTAAGCGACGTTAAAGAAATCAAGTTAGGCTATTGCCCAAGCATTTTATTTCTGGTTGGATTATTTTAAGAGGCGTATAATTATTCTACGCAACGAGTGAGATACCCCAATCAGGAACAAAAAATAAGTGCAATATAGGTAAATTCATTACTTGGAACTTCCTAACTTAATTTCTTTAAAGTTCCTAAAAATAAACAATATTTCGCCAGTGTTCCACATTAATCTAAAAATAATACTCCATAAAAACCATAGCATCTTGCCAAACATAGAGCAGACTGTTTTCTGTATTTAATCCATCATTAGGTAGCGCAGTCAATATAATCAACAACATTAAAACATTCGCTGTCGGCAAAAACATACAAACAAATAGCCATCCTGATTGTACTAAGTCAGATTGTAAATAATGGATCGATTTCCACATTGTTAGGAAATTATAGGCAAGTGAGAAACCCAAAAGAAAAAATAAAATTGATAAATGAGAAGTTTTCACTAAGGATAAAAACAATAAAATAAACAAACTTAATGTGGGTACAAAATAGGGTGAAAGCGTAATAATCCAGTTGGACGGACCATGATAGTACATGACTCCGCCAGCACCACCTGTTGCATGCAGTCCAACGACACGATTTAGTGAAATAATGGCAAAAATAGAATGTGTAACTTCATGTTCTAGGGTGCTAAACCACCGCGCCATCATACTCTGCTTTATCCATAGCAACCATAAAATGCTATAAGCAAAAAAGCCGTAAAAGAGCATAGAGTAGTTGCTGGAATGCTTATAAATATATCCCATTACTTGCCATAAATGAGAACAAGCAGGCATGAATAAAAGTATGGATAAAATACCAATAGGCCATTTCAGAAAATTGATCAGGCGATTCAATAATAACTGCATTTTTATATCAGCTTCAGCTTAAGGGGGGATTGAAGCTATCTTCTAAAATTCTAGATTTTGCACATATCATCTGTATGTAATACGTGTAGAATTTAAGTGAAAACCACAATAACAGGGGTATTGCGGTTTTTACCATTATGGTTGCAAAATGTCCAGCCCACCCATGTAATTTTTTAATGCTTCAGGGATACGAATACTACCATCTTCTTGTTGATAGTTTTCAATAACAGCAACTAATGTGCGTCCTACAGCCAATCCTGAGCCATTTAAGGTATGTAAAAACTCGGGTTTTCCTGTTTCAGCGTTGCGGTATCTTGCGCTCATTCTACGCGCCTGAAAATCACCGACATTTGAGCAGGATGATATTTCGCGGTATTTTTGCTGCCCTGGTAACCAGACTTCAAGATCATAGGTTTTCTGCGCAGAAAATCCTGTATCCCCTGTGCATAGAACCACCGTACGATAGGGTAGTTCCAGCTTTTGCAAAATAGCTTCTGCATGACCGCGTAATTGCTCCAGCGCATTCCATGATTCTTCTGGTTTAACAAATTGAATCAGTTCTACTTTTTCAAATTGATGCTGACGAATGAGTCCTCGTGTATCGCGCCCATAAGATCCAGCCTCAGAGCGAAAGCAGGGTGTATGTGCGGTATATTTCATTGGCAACTGATCTTCATCCAATATTTCACCGCGAATAAGATTAGTCACAGGGACTTCCGCCGTTGGAATCAGATAAAAATCACGTTCATCCGTCAGTTTAAAGAGGTCTTCTGCAAATTTAGGCAATTGTCCTGTGCCATAAAGACTGCCTTCATTCACCATATAGGGGACATAAATTTCATTATAGCCATGTTCAGTGCTGTGTGTATCTAACATAAGCTGAATAAGTGCGCGATGCAGTCGCGCCATTGCACCACGCATGACCACAAAACGAGAACCCGTTAATTTAGCCGCCGCTTCAAAATCCATCCAGCCATTGGGCAAGCCTAAATCCACATGATCTTTTGCTTCAAAATCAAACAGTGTTGGCTCACCCCAAGTGGCAATTTCTTGATTATCATCTTCAGTCAAACCATCGGGTACAGAATCATGTAGCGTGTTAGGAATACTCATAACAATGGTTTCAATTTCAGCCTGTAATGCGCTTAATTCCTGCTCGCCAGCTTTTAGTTTATCACCAAGGTTTGCAACTTCTGCCAGCAAGGGTTTTATATCTTCGCCCTTTGCTTTCGCCTGACCAATTGATTTGGAATGTGTATTGCGCTCCTGCTGTAGATCCTGAGTTGCCATTTGCAATGCTTTACGCTTATTTTCAAGTTGCAAAAATTGCGCAACATCCAGAGTGTATCCCTTGCGCTTTAGCTTCACAGCCATTGCTTCAGGATCATTTCTTAATAATTTTATATCTAACATATTTATTCTTTTCTTAGTTTGATACCTTTGCTAATCCAAATGTAGGGTGGATAAGCAATAGCGCATCCACTAGAATCAAAATAAAGGTATATTGTTGTTAATTTTATAATTATTTTGTAATAACCATTCCAAGCCATACCGCCGATACACAAACCACCACATTGGTCAGCATATTTAAAAAAGCGCGACTTAAAGCCCCTTCGTTGATTAATACCAAGGTATCCATTGAAAAGGTTGAAAAGGTGGTAAATGAACCCAGAAAACCAACTAAAATAGCCAATTTAATCAATGGATCAACCTCTACTCGATCAATTAATAACACCGTCAGCACGCCCATAAAGAATGAGCCAATCACATTAACCGCCAATGTGCCATACGGGAAATCACGTCCCAACAGGGAATAAAATCCACTAGACACAAGGTAGCGCATAGCCGCACCGAGCGCACCACCGATCATAATAACAATTATTTGTAATATGGACTGCAACATGAATTATGCCTAAGCTTTTCTTTAGGCGCTACAGTGTAACGTATGGTTATAAGGAAGAAAAACTAAATAACATCGCATTTTTTAAGTACCTAAACAAAATAAATCTAACAAATAGTTTACTTCCTATTTTTTGAACTTCAAGGCGTTGCGACGAAAGCATAGTGAGCTATGTGAGCAGAGCAACAATGCAGGAAATCGAAAAACAGGAAGTAAAATTGTTAGATTTATTTTGGGCGGGTACTTAAGAAATAAAGTTACCCTCCTGCTTATTATGGCTTAATTTCCTGAAACCTCAGCCAATATCGACTGTGCCAATTTCAAATCCTGCCATGATTTATACTTGTCACGCGGTTGTCGTAATAGGTAAGCGGGATGATAAGTCACAACGACAGGGATATTGAATGCTGCCATTGTATGACGACGTCCTCTAAGCTGTGCTAAGGGTTCTTTTGTTTGTAATAAATGTTGCGCTGCTATTCTGCCAACAATTAGAATTAATGCTGGGTTGACAAGTTCAATCTGACGCTTTAGATAGCCGTAACATGCTTTTGATTCAACCTTTTTAGGGTCACGATTATTGGGTGGACGACATTTTAGAGTGTTAGCAAGATAGACAGCAGGTCGATCCAAACCAATAGCTGTTAGCATATTATCTAATAATACACCTGATCGATCCATAAATGGCTTGCCTTGAGTATCCTCCTCTTCTTTTGGTGCATCACCAATAATCATCCATGCGGGATTTTGTGCACCTTCTCCAAATACAACTTGGGTACGTTTATTGTACAGTTCACATTGCTGGCACTCAGTTACTGCTTGGTATAATTGTTGCCAATCAAAATTTGAGCAATCTGTTAATTTCGTTGTTTCTATTTTTGCTTGCAGTGAGTCAGCGATGGAACTTGCGCTTTGCGGTTGTCTAACTTGAGACGTTGCTTGATCTATTTCATTAAATAGATTTTCAGTTGAGAAAGCGGTGGGTGTTTGAGGTTGATGATAAATTGGATTGTTTTGTGTTGGTATCTGAATACTGGGTATTGATTGAACACTATTTTTCTGTTGCGGGATATTTTTAACAACATTTTTAACAACATTTTTAAGCGCTTTAGCATCAAAAATAGCAGGATCAACAGTATCACGAGACACCCATACGGGAATACCCATCGCATTTAGATAAGAAAGTTGCTGCTGAGTTACTGACATTTTAATAATATCCTAAGGACAATAGCATCACCAAAAAATAACTCACCCTGAGAGGTTGTGAAGAAAATGAAGATGTCTTCATGCTGGCTACCAGTTTAAGGCGGGCGGGACAGTTCATGTTTCTGCTATTCACCCGCACCCTTCGACAAGCTCAGGAAGCGGTGTCCTGAGTCTACCGAAGGGTTAGTTCCTTGAGATTGTCGAAGGGTGCGGGTTATTTGCCATGACGTTACTTGTCCCACCTTAAGTTGGCAACCTTCATGCTCTCTCAAGGAAAAATTATTAATATAAAAAAGCATATTGACTGAAAAACTAAAGTTTTCAATCCTCTATAGCGTGCTTAGGAACGAGCACAAAACAACGTCCCGATCTCTAACTTGCTTTTTTATCCCAGCTTGGATGATCTCATTCGTTGCGTAGAGTGACTATGCGCCTCATGAGTTCATCCAATCTGAAATAAAAATTCTGCGTTAGAACTT
>DRMS01000164.1 GCA_011322515.1 Leucothrix mucor | reverse complement strand
TTCTCATAACTTGCAGGTAGCCTTATAAAACAATAACTTAAAGCATTTTCAAAATTCAAAAATGATTGTTTTCACAACAAAATTTCATTTTTTTGCTTTCTAAAAAGTAAAAATCAACAACTTACTTGTGTTGAAAATTAATCAGAGTATTTTTTATGCGACGCAACCTATTGATTTTAAACGTGCCTGCACTTTATGAGAAGTTACCTCAAAAGAATTTTTGTCGTGTACAGAGATCATATTGTAGCTACACTTTAGTGATCCCCAAAATATATCAATATTCTTTCCATCACTGGAAATTCTGCCTTTATATCGTCAAGATATTCTATTGGCAAATACTCGGCATAGCTTTCTTTTTGGGTTAGCTTTTCTTTAAATAATTTTTGGCACTGTTTTTTACAGTTATCTGAAGCATAAGGCACGGGTTGCTTTAGTAGCTGAAGAATCAAGCCTTCGATGCAGGGTGCTGAACCAATTAACTCTATTTTGTTTTTCTTGGCATCTTGCTTAACCTTTTGTCCCCATTCCTTATCAGTATCCAGTAGCACCGCTACTCTGTCATAGGCTCTATTGCGCGTCTGCTTTATGGCATAATCAAGAATACAGGCAGGACTACCACCATTGGCGGCTTGCACTTTTACGGACAATCCACAGCCTCGGCTAATGTAAATACTTTTCAGATAATCAAGAAACGCTTGTTCTGTTATGCCCTCACCAATAAACAGTACTGTCTTTTTTGCTTGTCTTCTACGCTTTGCCATACTGATCACCTGCTAGATATTGGGTACAGCACCATAAGCACCAGAACGGTATTTAGCATAAAGGTTATCGCTACGCCTTACCCCTAATACTTCATCCAGCCGCCACGCCTCGCTATTGCAAGCCTCGTCTTTCTCTACCAACACTATTTGCTCCTTGTTTAACAAGTCCATAACTTCATGGGAATGGGTGCTAAATATTATCTGGGCATTATGCGGGTTGGTTTCTGGGTTGATAAAAAGCTTAATCAGTGGCTCTAGCATATCGGGGTGTAGGTCGGCTTCAAGTTCATCAATCATGGCTAAACCGCCCGACTCTAAAGCAGGAATAATATATCTCAGCAAGTTATAGACTTTCTGTGTACCGCTGGATTCCTTCCATAGCTCCAGTGTTTTTTTCTTATCCTTATACTGATGCACGCCATAGGGAACGGGGAAGGGTTGTTCCTTTAGTTCGGGTGATCCCTGTATTCTATAGGACTCCATTTTAGTGAACACCTTGGATAAACCTAAGTCCATTTTACAGAGAATATCGGAAACCTTTTTTTCCAGATGTGGCGTTTTATGAAATAGGATGGCTGTTTTTAGCAGATTATCATTAGTATCATGCTTTCCCTCTATGCCAACATTGCATAACACTCTGATAGCATTTGTTATTATTATGCTTCCCTCAACTTCATACTGTAACGCAGTCGATAGGAAACTTGCATTTTTCCTAACTTTTCTAGCTTCCTTGGTTGCAAATCCAAAACCCTGCTGGCGAACTTCATAAGTATTATTTTTTTCATTCCAGACACGCTTAAATAGGTAGCTGAAAAACTTTGTTTTCTTAATGAATAAGGCTTCATATAAAACCCGCTCTTTGGTGGCAATCAACGCGTATTTATACAACTTACCCGATAAATCAAATTCAATCACAAACTCGGAAGCCTGATTATTGCTGAAAAAATGTTGATCTAAGGGAATTCGGCTTTTATGGGTAAGGTCTGAAAAGGAGTGGCTAATAAACCATGATAGAAACGATATGGCTTTTAATATATTGGTTTTTCCTGATGCATTCGCCCCAACCACAGAAATTACCTTATTGATATTTTGCCCCGTGGTTGAGGTAGCTGATAGGTTGTTGTCCAATCCATTTTTTGACAAGTGAAGGGAAATATCCACTTCATCGGCGAAGGAATAGAAATTCTTAAATTTGAAGAAATGAAGCATTTTATCGTACCTTTAAAAGCCTATTAAACGTAATTTTTGACAAAAAATTGTTGTTATTGGCTTTTTATAGCAGGAAAAAACTTGATTGTCTGTTGTTTATTTTAATTTGTACAAGCAAATGCGAACTACTCTATAAATAGAAGTCAACCACTCCGACTGCTACCCCTTTTGGGCAAAATCCTAATTTTCCTTAGACCCGAAAAATACCCCCACATTTTGGGGGCGGATTTTGGGGGTGATATGGGTTTATTATGGGCATAAAAAAACGGAGCAATTGCCCCGCTGTATCGAAAGTTCGTCTAGACTAATGTCTAAGCTGTCTAAATTTTCATGTACAAGAAAACCTATTTACTTGTACAGATCAGAAAAATATGTACAAATTATTAGGCTCTCTTTTTGAAGGGAATAATATCTGCACCTGTTCGCAGGTTGTCCAGATAATCCGCCCAATGTTGCATCATCTGCTTACGTTGGGGGAGATATTTAGCGCGGTTGTAAATCGCCCTTATTTTGTTTCTTGGCGCATGGGTTAATTGCATCTCTACCCAGTCCTCATTAAAGCCCTGCTCATTTAATAAAGTAGAAGCCATTGCGCGGAAACCATGCCCTGTGATTTCTTCCTTGGTATAGCCCATACGCCTTAGCGATGCGTTTATAGTGTTCTCACTCATGGGG
>DRMS01000163.1 GCA_011322515.1 Leucothrix mucor | reverse complement strand
GCGGTTGTCAGTACCCGTTTACTGCTTAATTGAGGAAAAACAGTGGGTACTGAAATACCTTTTAGCGTTATATTTTGCTGAAACCACTGTGTATTTTTTGCTTCAATATTGTAATCAACTTCTTCGACTAAACGTGCTTCAATTTCATCGAGTGACTGTAATATCAGCTTAGTATTTGGCATTCCCCGCGCAATACCACGCATCATGGTGAGGTCACTTTTAATGGTGACATCAATACCGGGATATTGGACTTTAACCGCTACTTTTTGATAATCGTCTGTGATGGCTTTATGTACCTGTCCTAAACTAGCGGCTGCAAAAGCCTCTGCCTCAAACTGTGCAAATAAAGCATCGGGTGATTGTTTTAGCTCTTGCATCATCACTTTGCGTACTAACACTCTATTCAGTGGCGGAACTTGATGAAATGATTTTTCCAGCTCTTTACGGTAAGCATCAGGTAATAAATCTTGTTCCATACCTAGCATTTGAGCAACTTTTAATGCCGTTCCACGCAGTTGCGTGAGGGCTTGAAATAAAATTTTGGCATTTTTATCATCAACAGAGGCTTTATCTTTTTTCTTATTTTCTGATGATAAAAAAGGACGTTTCACCTTATGACCAAGCTCCCCGATCCCGACCTTCATTACCGCAAGACCTGCCACACTAGTACGTGCTAATTTACCTTCTGGGACTCGACTATTCATGGCTCGACTCCATAAAATGAGGTTTTGTTTTTGTCCCTGCTCTTTTTGTAGCAAAATTATTATTGAAGCTATCAAAGTGATTCATAACGTGGGTGCGGAATAAAAAGGAAATTAAATCCAGTGATTTACCCACCAAACCCTGATGTAATAAATTGGCAATAATTTCAATGCTTTTATCAACAAATAAAGTGGTATTAGCAAAATTCTCAGAATCATCTTTAAGCCAGTAGGCAAGCACACCCGACTGATAATCCCAAAATAAACGCGGCAATAACTCTTGATAAGGTTGGTCTGGAATCTCGCCCGCTTCAATCGCGGCTTCTAACATATCCTTGACCATACGAGTAAATAAACGCTTAGTTTCTGCGAGATGGGAATGACCTGTTGCGGGTGAGTAATAGGTGAGCTTAAACACCTCTTGCAAAAACTCACGCGCAGCTAGCCATGTTTGTAGCTCCGTCTCTACCAACTGTTGCAGTTGCTCATGCAGGGAATACTGATGGAAATCATCAATTTCTTTAAGCGATGCCATTACCTGATGTTGTATGTACTCACAATAACCATAGAGTAATTTCTCTTTAGACGGGAAATAGTTATAAATAGTCGCATCACCGACCATCGCACGCCGTGCTATCTCACGCATAGACGCTGATTTAAAGCCCTTTTCGCTAATAACATCAACCGCTGCATTAAGAATTTTTTGACGTGTTTTTGCTTTATCCTGTTCACTTACTTTCATGCGAAACTCCTTTAATAGATATTTACACTCTATTAAATATAGAATAAAAGCATTTTAATGTATAGTAATTTTATTTTAAACCAAGATAAGGGCTTGTACGGTCGTGAGGAAGTTCCAAGCTACTAGTACTCCAAATTCCTGTGTATTCTGAGAAACTACTCTCTAGCCTCTCCCAGAAACAAGCTTTCATCAAAAATAATAAAAAAATGTAAATATCCCACAGTTTACTAATGTCTGCTTATGTAAAGTGATTTGTAGATTGATACTGCCTTCACTCGATACTACTGTTTTTATGTCTGGGATAGCTTTAATTTCAACTAGTTAATAAAATTAGAGTGGTTTACTCCTATCTATAGCACGCTAATTTAATTAATACTTTAAAAAGCTACCGTATCGAGCATCAGAAAATGGTTCTATTTTATCCATAATTTTTAGGTTATTTATTGAATATTTACTACATTTAACATACTGAGAATGGAAATCACTACTGATTGTAGTCGTTCTTAGAATACAACATCTACAACCAAACGGAGGGAAATCATCACAAACAATTAGTTAAGTTAATAATCACAATGCTTTGTAGTAACCAAACTTGAGTTGTAAATGATTACCGCTTTACAGTTTTTTATTTAACGAATGCATTAAATATATGTAAAAACACTTGGGAGTTTGATTATGAAAAAATCAAAAACAAATAGGAGCTATATTCTTAGCTCATTCTTTATAGCAATATGTTTGCTATTTTTTAGTAACGTAATGGCCGAAACGAGAAGTTTATTTTCAGAAGCGAGTGGGTCTAACCTCAGTGCCGCTGATCTTCAATATGATAATACGGCAAGCCGACAGAAAATAATTAGTGTGGATACAGGTTTATTTGATGCCTTTAATGCCCCTGATAATAAAGCGGCTGATTTATCCAATACATTGGAATTGGATCTCTTTGGTACTAAAGTGACCGCTACACTTGATCGCATTGAGCATGTCTCTATAGACAGTATGTCTTGGATAGGACATATCGGCGATGATATGCTAGATAGTGTTATTTTGGTAAAGAGTGGCAATATACTTCAGGGTAATATTGTCTATAAACGTCAGCATTATCAGATTCGTTTTGTCACTAATAATGCAGCGGATGCCAATGGTGCGACTCATGTTTTAAAGGAAATCGACTTTTCCAAAATGCCGCCTGACCATCCTTCTGGAAAACTACCTGATGGAAGTGCTGGTAAAACTACTGATGCTAATAACCAAAGTTCAGCTGCCGATACCTCTACCAAGACCTCCCCTGATACGAGTGCTGATAGTGGATCCACCATTGACTCAATGGTGGTCTATACCAATTCTGCACGTCTTGCAGCAGGTGGTACTGCAGCGATGAACGCTCTAGTTGATCTTGCTATTACCGAGACCAATGACAGCTATGCCAATTCGGGTATTAATCCACGTCTAAATCTAGTTTATAAAGGGCAGGTTTCCTATACTGAATCAAGCTTCAGCAATGATTTATCTCGCTTAAAAGGTACTAGTGACGGGTATATGGATAATGTTCATACCTTGAGAAATACTTATAAAGCTGATGTCGTTAGTTTATTTATAAATAACAGCTCGTCATGTGGTTTAGGCTATGTGAATGCTACCGCTACTTCGGCCTTTTCAGTAGCTCACTGGAACTGCGCCACAGGTTACTACTCTTTTGGTCATGAACTAGGTCATAACCAAGGTGCTTTACATGACTGGGATGTAGATTCCACAACTACCTGTGCTCATGGTTATGTCAACAAGACAGGATCTGGATGGCGTACTATTATGGCATATGCAACAGGTTGCCCAGGTGGAAACTGTACTCGCCTTAAATATTGGTCTAACCCCAGCAAAACCTATAGTGGCGCACCAATGGGTAAAACCTGTGGAAGCTATCATCAAGCGGACAATCACGCTAAGTTAAACAGTACCGCTTATGCTGTTGCAAACTTTAGACAGGGAGGAGCTTCTACAACCTTAGCCACACCAAGCTTGATTTCTCCATCAGGAACTATTAACGATACAACACCAACCTTTACATGGACTAAAGTATCGGGTGCGACCCACTACAACCTATATGTAAAAGACTCGACAGGTGCCGTAAAGCATAGTGCTTGGCATACTTTGAGTGCCTTATCTTGTTCAGCATCAGTTTGTAGCTATACACCTTCTGCAACATTAGCTTCTGGAGTTGCAAAATTCTGGGTTCTGGCGTGGAAAAATAATGTTTATAGTTCATGGGCAGGTCCAAAGTCATTTACTGTCAGCTCATCAACAGGTATAGGTGTAGCAACATTGTACTCACCTTCAGGCACAACAACCGATACAACGCCAACCTTTACTTGGAGTAAAGTAGCGGGTGCAACATGGTATAGACTATGGGTTCAAGATTCGACTAACGCTGTTAGACATAGCTCTTGGCATTCTTCAACTGCAACTAATTGTACTTCTGGGTCAACTTGTAGTTATACGCCTACCGCGGTATTACCTGCTGGAAATTCAGCTTTCTGGATTCAAGCTTATGGTTCAGGTACTTATGGGTCATGGAGTGTTGGTAAATCATTTACGGTTAATCCATCAACAGGTATAGGTACAGCAACATTGTACTCACCTTCAGGCACAACAACCGATACAACG
>DRMS01000162.1 GCA_011322515.1 Leucothrix mucor | reverse complement strand
TGAGCGTAATACCTCTGTCATTATGCCAACATTGGCATTAGAGCCTAGAATACGCACAAAAGGAGTGGAGCTGGATCAATCACTGACCGTTCAAGTGACTTCGGTTGATATTGCTGGTTTACGGGCTAATTTTCGAGTGGTTTAGTCTAAAAATGAAACGTAAAAATAGTTGTAACTTATTAATAATCAGTTACTTTTTTGTTTTATGCTTGTTCTTTGGGGTTAAATCAATCCATAAAAAGCAGGGAATAATAAAATAGATCCAAGTACCAAAACCTGTATGGCAATAAAGGGAGTAACGCCTTTATAAATATCCACTGTTCTAACCTGTGGCGGCGCAACGCCTTTTAGATAAAATAGGCTAAAGCCAAAGGGCGGGGTAAGGAATGAGGTTTGTAGATTCATGGCGATTAAAATAGCAAACCATGTCAGGCTGATACCGAGTGCTTCCGCAATGGGTAATAAAATAGGCACAACAATAAAAGCAATTTCAACAAAGTCGATAAAAAAGCCGAGGATTAATATAAACAGCATAGAGAAGATTAGGAATCCCCATTTTTCACCTGGTAGTTGGAGTAGAAACTCTTCGACGATGCTATCGCCACCTGTATTGACAAACGCCATTGAAAAAGCGGTTGCGCCTAATAGTATGGCGAATACCATTGAGGTAATTTTTACGGTTTCCTTGGCACTTTCTAATAAGGCTTTAAAGGAAAATTTATGATATAGCATGGCAAGCACAATTGCACCAACACCACCAAGTGCAGAGGATTCTGTCGGCGTTGCAATACCCGCGAAGATGGAGCCGAGCACCACAATAATCAGCATGAGTGGTGGGACAATGGCAGTCAGTGCTTGAATATAGTGTGCTTTTAAGGTGTCTTTATCGGTGTTCATTGGAATAGGGGGCGCGGCATCTTTATTAAGATGTGTATAGATAATGACATAGAGAATATAAGCACCCACTAAAATAACGCCAGGAAGTACCGCTGCATGAAATAAATCACCAACGGGAATACCTAATACATCACCCAAGATAATTAAAATAATAGAAGGTGGGATGATTTGTCCTAGCGTGCCTGATGCACAGATAACACCACAGCTTAATGGGATATTGTATTTATATTTGAGCATAACAGGCAGGGAGATGACACCCATTGCCACCACACTTGCACCCACAACACCTGTTGAAGCCGCAAGCAACGTGCCCACAATAATAGTAGAGATAGCCACACCGC
Source organism: Leucothrix mucor (assembly GCA_011322515.1). GTDB lineage: Bacteria > Pseudomonadota > Gammaproteobacteria > Thiotrichales > Thiotrichaceae > JAGLBW01. Next base: position 606 of record DRMS01000162.1, on the reverse strand, counting down.
CTGACATTTTGCCAAAGAGCTGCCCCATTGACTCTAATAGTTGCTCTGCGAGTTTAGTCTTTTGTAGCATAATCCCCATAAAGATAAACAGCGGTACGGCCATTAGAGTGGAGTTTTCCATTATGCTTTGAATACGAAAGGGCATAAAAGCAAAGATCTCAATGCCTTCTGCATAAATACCAAAAAATAGTGCCACACCCCCAAAGGTAAAAGCAACAGGAAAGCCATACAGTAGTAGCAGTAAGGCAACGGCAAACATAAGTAAACCGATCATGCTGATTCTCCTGTCTTTTTATCTGCATCAATGGCGCTATTCCATGCGCGTAACATAAAACCGATGCTAGCAATAATGACAAAACTAAAGGATAAGCTAATCATAGATTTAATAATCCAACGATGCGGTAAACCACCAGGATCACCACTGCTTTCACCTAATGAATAAGACTCTTGTGCAAAAGCAATGCCGTAATAGGCAACTAGTAGGCAAAAGGGGAGGAGAAAAAATAAAGTGCCTGATATATCAATAAATGCTTGTTTTTTAGGGCTTAGATGCTCATAAATAACATCAACTCGCACATGGGCATTTTCTTTTAGGGTATAAGTGAT
>DRMS01000161.1 GCA_011322515.1 Leucothrix mucor | reverse complement strand
TTTTCTTGGTATACTCTGCGTCTTTGCGAGATACTTTATTTTCTTTCTGCGCAGACGGCTACCAGTTTAAGGCGAGACAGTTAATGTTTCTGTTATTCACCCGCACCCTTCGACAAGCTCAGGAAGCTAGTTCCCTGAGCTTGTCGAAGGGTGCGGGTTGTTTGCCATGACGTTACTTATCCCGCCTTAAGTTGGTAGCCTTAAAATTATTTTCAATAAATCCTCGCACTTTGAACCACATCCAAATACTTGTGCAATTACTACAACGAGGATCTCCTAATCGTCCCGCCTTACCGTTATAGTTTTTCATTTAAATAACGTCCAAAGCCAATTTTTCTGAGTCTGACACACAGTCTTTTTGGTTTCAAAAAATGGAAATTTAATATCTGAACCTCTATAGTTGTCATTTTTCATGCCCGTGTCTTTAGCTCACCTCACAAACACTAAAATTCAGAGAAAGCCCACAACAAAGATGCAAACATTAAGCAACAAAATAAAAATATGGAGTCAAGAGCTAGGTTTTCAAAAAGTTGGCTTTAGTGATATAAAGTTAGAAAAAACTGAGCATCGCTTGCAAGAATGGATTAACAATGGTTTTTACGGTGACATGGATTGGATGCACCATCATGGTAGCAAGCGCACTCATCCTGAGGAGCTAGTAGAAGGCACTATCAGCATTATTTCTGTGCGCATGGATTATTTCCCACCTGATGGTGCTGATCCTGAGCTAATTTTAAACCATCCTGAAGTCGCCTATATTTCACGTTATGCACTTGGACGTGATTACCATAAGCTACTACGTAAACGTCTACAGCAACTTGCAACAAAAATTCAACAAGAAATTGGCGATTTTGGCTATCGTGTTTTTGTCGATAGTGCTCCTGTTATGGAAAAACCCATTGCAGCGAAAGCAGGCTTAGGCTGGGTTGGAAAGCATAGTAATATTATTAGCAAAGAGGCTGGTTCTTGGTTTTTTCTTGGCGAAATTTATACCGACTTACCCTTGCCAACAGCGCAGCCTGTCACGGATCACTGCGGCAGTTGCACTGCCTGCCTTGATGTATGTCCTACACAAGCGATTATTGCGCCTTATATTGTGGATGCTAGACGCTGTATATCTTATCTCACTATTGAACTCAAAGGTGTAATAGCAGAAGAATTTCGTACTGCTATTGGCAATCGTATTTATGGTTGCGATGATTGCCAGCTAATTTGTCCTTGGAACCGTTTTGCAAAAGTAAGCGAACAGGCTGATTTCTCTATTCGTAATAAACTTGACTCCACGCATCTACTTGAATTATTTGCATGGACAGAAAGTGAGTTTTTACTAAGGTTGCAAGGTTCACCGCTTAGACGCATGGGCTATGAACGTTGGTTACGTAATATTGCAATTGCGTTAGGGAACAGTCCACCTAATACGTTAATTATGAAAGCATTAGATAAAAAAAAAGAAAGCTGTAGCGAAATGGTTGGAGAGCATATTGATTGGGCGCTTAAACAACAAAAACGGTAACAAATCATAATATTTTATTTTTGCACTATAACTAGTATTAATGTACGATGCGCGCAAAATTAATAAGGACTTTTTAGTATCCTTTCTCCAATAGAAACGTGGTTTTCACAGCAAGGGTAGGGCTTAATAATAGTTACTGTAATAAGTATACTTGATTGATTTTTATTATTTTTTTAAATTCTATTGCGAGTAACTCAGGCAGTAACTGTAAAGTGTCAACTAGGATATGACGGATCCAAAGGAAATCAAATAATCAGACTGTACGATTAAAATCACCGCCATTATTGTCAATATAGAGAATAAATACCTATGCTAATACGGCTCTTAATAACAACACTCTTTTTTACTTATTCTACCAGCACCACCGCAAATACTAAGACTGCAAGTCTTTATGCTGATGCTGCACAATCGGTTTACCAAATCCGAGTCATCAACAAAGAAACGGGAAAGAAATCCAGTATTGGTTCAGGCTTTGTTGTTGCTAAAAACAATATTCTGGCAACTAACTATCATGTGGTTAGCCAATATGTCAATAATCCAGATACTTATGTCCTAGAATATCTATCCAATACAAAAGAAACAGGTAGATTAGAGTTGCTTGATTTAGATATTGTGCATGATCTTGCGGTGGTTAAAGCGCCTAAGGCAATGGGAAAAATTTTGAATATTGATGCGATACCTGAAAAGGGAGCGCGTTTATTTTCACTCGGCAACCCGCTGGATCTTGGCTTTTCTATTGTCGAAGGAACCAATAACGGTATTCTTAAACAGGATGAAGATGGCAATATTTATTTTTCAGGCAGTCTGAATGCAGGCATGAGTGGCGGTCCTACGCTTAATGAAGCGGGTAAGGTGATTGGCATTAATGTAGCAACCGCAGGCAATAATATTAGCTTTCTTGTCCCTGCTGATTATTTGAAAATAGTATTACAACGTCTGCAAAAGAATAACTATGCTCCTATTGAAGACCGTTTTGCACACAGCTCAGCACAAATTCGTACTAGCTCCACTAAAATCTTGAGCAAACTAGCTAATAATGACTGGGGACAAGCATCGATCGGTCATTTTATTGTTCCTGCTGAACTGGATAAATCAGTACACTGCTGGGATGCCAGTCTCCAGCCTAAAAAAGATGATTTGTTTCGCTCTTTCCATACTCGTTGCTCCAATGAAGATAATATTTTCCTTTCAGATCAACTCAGTATGGGAAGTATTAATTATGAATACCTCTGGCTGGACAGTGATAAATTAAACCCTGCACGTTTTTATCGGTACTATGAGACGCACAATAATAGCGCGCTTGCTAGTAATGCAGGCAAGCGTGATGTGACTAACTTTGCCTGTTATACCGCCTTCACTAAGATAGCTGAGCAACATTTCAAAACTACATTATGTCGTCGTGACTATATAAAATATAAAAACCTAAGCGATATTCTATTTACGACCGCATTAGTGGATCATAAAGATAAAGGCTTTATTTTTAATATGGATATCACGGGAGCAGATGCTAACGCAGCAACCCACTTATTTAAGAAAATGTTGGAGGCATTCAAATGGCGCAAGTAATATTTGAAACCATTATTCGTGGTCAAAGCCACTATCACAAAATACACAATTTTCCAGCCAGTATCGGACGCGCATTTGATAATGATATTATTCTAAGCGACCCTTCCGTGTCACCGCATCACCTTATTATTGATGAAAATAAAAATGGCTGTATGCTACGCAATATTTCAGATGAAAATGGTACGCTATTAAACAAGCAACCAATGGATAGTCTGGCAACTGCAATAAAACTACCAGTCACTGTTAATCTAGGTGATCTGAAAGCACGGATTTTATCGCATAAAACGGCTGTAGAACCAACCAGAATTAAACCACAGTCCAATGGCTTATTTCACTTTTTAAGCAAGCCACTTTGGGTCAGTAGCTTATTTTTTATGACACTGGTCTTTATTTTTATTGATCGTTATCAATCTATTCCGCTAAAAAGAGACCTATTGTTCTACTTTAGTGAATTACTTCCAACGCTGCTGGTTATGCTGGGAATAACACTCATTATTGGTAGTATAAGTCGTTTATTCACCCATCGTTGGGAGATTTTTTCGGCGCTAGGCATCACGTCACTGTTTTTTTTTACTCCACTCCTACTTGATTATTTAGGGCATTTCTTTAATTATTTATTGACATCAGACTTACCCTCAAACATCTTCACCCATATTGCTCACTTCCTTTTATTACCTGCCTTATTAATGTTCTATATGATTAGAGTCCACCTAATACCTTGGTTCCCTGCATTAGGTGCGGCGATACTTGTTAGCTCACCGATTAGTGCCTATCATCTTAATGATCAGATAGATCAGTTATCATCCAACTCTGGATTTTCACCGTTACCGCCTTATAACCAAACGCTTAGCTCACTTGATATTCACACCGCAAACAGCATATCATTAAAAGACTATTTCAATAATGCTAGTCGTATTTTGGCAGAACAAACAAATGCGATGTTGAAAGAAGAGTTAGAGAAGAACAAGTAATCTTCTTAAATATATCCCTTTGTATCTTAAGAGGGCTATTAACTTAAAGCAGGATTGCTATGCCCCTTAGGAAGTTGTTTCGTACTCGTTCCTTACTGGGCGACTACCACGATTCATAAAGGGTATAAAATGTTTGAAAATGAAAGCACCATAAAACGAAACGATAAACCCGAAGGACGCGGATGTTTACGCACCCTTGGCATAATGCTACTCACGGTTATTATTTCGGTTGCCGCCACCACATGGTTAATTACTGCTTACCTA
>DRMS01000160.1 GCA_011322515.1 Leucothrix mucor | reverse complement strand
TCTTCTACTTCTTCTGTGCATGAACGCTTTAATTGTGCGACTAGATTAGTTGCTTGTTTAGGACCAAACCCCATTGCTTCAAATTCATCTGCCTGTAATGCGTAAATAGCGGGCAGTTGTGTAATCTGTTTGGCAACTAATACTTCCACTGTTTTAGGTCCAAATAAATCAATATTCCCTAACACACGAAAAAAGTGTTGCAAACGTGCTTCAATTTGTGCAACGCATTCATCGCCTTGACATACTAAAAAATCACGTTCCATTTTTGCTTCTGCATTACAAGCAGGGCATTGCTCAGGAATAACCGCATCTTTACCCATTTTTACGACAGCTAATAACTTTGGAATAACCTCACCACTGCGTACAATTTCGATCTCAGCGCCCTGCCCTACATTTAAATTTTTAACATTACCTGCGTTATGTGCGGTAACATTAGAAATATCCGCACCAGAGAGATTGATTGTTTCAACATTTAATACGGGGGTGATGCGCCCTGTGCGTCCTGTTTGCCATGTTATGTCATTGACTGTGGTAATGGCGGTTTCACCTTTGGTTTTTTTGGCAATTTGCCAGTTATGATGATGATTGGTTGCGCCAAGCTCTTCGCATACAGTTTGATTCAATAAATCAATCACACTACCGTCCACAGGATAGGGGCATTCTGACTCAACTTTCTCGCATAAAACATCTATTTCAGTGGATAGTTGCTCATGGTTACACTCTTTAGCATTCAATGTTTTATAAGGTACAAAGCGAACCACCCCATCTTGCAATGCTTTTTTGGCTTGTTCTGATAAGGTATCTGCACCGATTAAGCCTGTCACAAAATTACGCGGGTGGGAAAATTGATCACTTAAATTATCCACAAAATAACGCTCTTCAATAACAATCTCACCATTTCCCGTATTTTTACCGTCCACAGCAACCAAGCCACGCCTTAGATTACGGCTAATATCATTACCTAATAAGCCATTACCACGAGTGGCTAAAATATCATCTTCATAGCGCGCCGCCATACCATCTAACTTGGGTGTAATTCGAAAGCGTAAATCCTTGGCTTCAATATCAACCGCATCAGCATGGCGTATCATACGCTCAACAAAGGTGATAATTTCCTCTTGAGTATAGGCTTTATCGGTCGAAAGCATCGGCGTTTTATGACGTATTTTAGCCGTCCCCAAATCATTTTCTGGCTCTACCGCATTAAGAAAGGGATGCTCAGGCTCACGCTTTAGCAACTCAGCATAATAAACCTGATCATAAGTATCATCATCAATAACAGGTTTGCCTTTACGATAAGCATCATTGGCAAAAATCAACCATTCTACTAATTGTTCGGTTGATAGTTCAGCAACAGGCTTACTTTGGTTGATCATAGAGATTATTCCTTTTCATTATTGTTTTTTATGGACTAACAGCTTGTAAGCTACTAATCCTTATTGAACTTTTCTTTATTGCTAATAAAGAAATTAATCTGGTATTTTGAAATTTTACGCTTAATCCAGCATTTTTGTCAGTTTATCCTACAAAATGTATCTATATGACTAACAACTATAGATTTTTAAGTATAACTTCTGTACAATTCGCCACCCTATAAATTCTACTTAACAACACCTAATAAAAAATAATTGTTTAGTTATGAGGGTTTTATACTAGGCTACACACCATTCAAAAAACTTAATGAAACTAAAACCAATTAGAAAGCACATATAACGGTATTACTATCAAAAAATCTTAAGCAGGGAAGTTTAAAGCAACAAATCCACCCATAAATTGCGCAGAAACTTTGCTTCTAATTGGGTTATCTCAAGAGGTGCATAGCAGGGCTACGCAACAACTGAGATGATTCAGGCAGAAGCAAAAAAGCAAGAAAGATGGGTAGAATCATTACTTAGAACTTTCTTGTACAAGCATTATTTTTGAGTCTGTAAACTTTTAAAATCATTTTTCACCTCCATATTGAGCTGGAATTAGTCGATTAGGCTTGAAGGATCAGAGTAAAAAAGTAACATAATTTTAAATGAGTGACCTTATTGTTTGCAGTATGTAATACATAAAAATTATCGCATAGCAGAGCTGTGTGGTTGTTTTTAACGTAGAGAGAATGAAAAATCAGCAAAAAGAGGAGATGGTCATCAAATGTTAACAGAGTCTAAAACTAGAATCGTAACGAATATTTCAGAAATCTCATAAGCTGAGTTTATTGAAGGAAGTGAATAGCCATAACTATTTAATAGATTTGCTTAAAAAGCAGATATATTTAAGGATGGGTTGCAGTGGCTCTTCTATTTTCGGGCAACCCTTCTAGTACGGCAAATACTGGCTGTACTAGTTCTCAAACAAGCCAGAATAACGGCTTATTTTCGATCAACATCATTAACAAAAACGAAGGAGAAGCAAAAAAAAGAATAATAAATAGCCAAAATACGTAAATTTAGCCTATATATTAACCAATAAGCTGAATTTATGATGTTTATACTTTACACATAAAAAAAACCAGCTACAATCAATGCCAGTTTTTGTCAAGCTGCTAACTTAACAAAAATGGGCTATTTTCAAGGGCAGAAGATAGGCCACCTTTCTTCCGCCCCTACCCCCTATTGGGAGAATTATTTATGAACACAGCAACTGTTACCAATATCAATCGTAAATCCGCATTACCTGTTGATGGAATTAATCCATATATTGAAAAAGAAGGTGAAGAATATATGGGAAATGAGCAACTCACTCATTTTCGCTCTATTTTAGAAGCATGGAGAAAGACGCTTCTAGAGGGTGCGGATCGCACCGTTGGGCATATGAAAAAAGAAGCATCAAACTTCTCTGATCCTGCTGATAGAGCAACACAGGAAGAAGAATTTGCTTTAGAACTTCGCACTCGAGATAGAGAGCGAAAACTCATCAGAAAAATCACTAAAACTATCGCACGCGTTGATGCGGATGATTATGGTTTTTGCGATGCATGCGGTATAGAAATCGGCTTGCAACGTCTTGAGGTTCGTCCTACAGCAGAGCTTTGTATTGATTGCAAAACAACACAGGAAATTCAAGAACGTCAACTTGCTTGATTAATTTGTGTAGAGTAGGTGACGTTTATAATGGCACCTACTCATTAACAGCATACCCCGTCAAAAAAATAAAAAAAAATGCAAATTTCACCTCTTTTCTACTAATAGCGTTAGCCATTTATACGCTATTTCTCTACCTAATATTGAAAACCCTTTTCACTTACCTCTTTTAAGCCAAAGCAAGCAATAATATAAATATGCACTACACTGGTCGTTTTGCTCCCTCCCCCTCTGGAGCACTTCATTTTGGATCACTTATAGCAGCAACCGCAAGTTACCTATGCGCTAAATCAGTGAATGGAAAATGGCTACTGCGTATTGAAGATGTTGATAAATTCCGCATCAAAAAACACAGTATCAGCAGTATTATCAACACACTTGAAAGCTATGGTTATCAATGGGATGACGCTATTTTATATCAAAGCCAGCGCAGTGAGGCCTATCAAGATGCGCTTGATTCCTTAGGCAAACTCGCCTATCCCTGTACCTGCACACGTAAATTCCTACAAAAACAAACTCCTGCGGGGACTTATGGTTATATTTATGCTGGCTTTTGCCGTGAGCAGATAAGTAATCCCGATGCGCCACAGTTTGCCATGCGGCTACGCACGAATAATGCCGCTATTTATTTTAATGACACACTGCAAGCGCCTCTGACTCAAAATATTGAAAGCGAAGTGGGCGATTTTATTATTAAGCGCAGCGATAAAATGTTTTCTTACCAGCTAGCTGTGGTAGTCGATGATGAATACCAGCAAATCACAGAAGTGGTACGCGGCTCTGATTTACTCGACAATACTCCGCGCCAACTCTATTTACAGCAATGCTTAGGCTATCAACACCCCTCCTATCTACATTTTCCAACCGCCATTACCGCTAATGGTAAAAAACTCAGCAAACAGAACCACTCACCTGAAGTTGACCCACTGCAAAAACGCTTAACCATCCTAAAAACACTCAATTTCCTTGGACAACAAGCGCCCACTATTGATGAATTTTCCACACTAGAAGAACTATGGGATTGGGCAATAAAAAACTGGGATCGTGATAAAATACCCGCTCAAATGACACTTTCTGAGAATTACCCTGATGACACAACCTAATATCACTGTAAACGCATTACTGATACTTAGCTCAAGTTGCCCCCACTGCCCTAGTGTACTCCAGCATTTAAGCAACTTAATTAAATCTGGCGAAATAGCACAACTCACCCTTATCAATATTGATCAACAACCACTAGCAGCACAAAAATACGGTGTACGTTCAGTACCGTGGATAAAAATAGGCAATCAACACCTGCAAGGATTACAAACACTAGAAACCCTAAAGCAAAATATTAAATGGGCAAAGGAAAAACAAAGCCTAAGTGCAGATTTTGATTTCTTATTATCGGACGGGCAAGCAAGCAAAGTCACCGACTATATACTACAAGACCCCAGCGCCATCAACGCAATACTAGAGTTGCTAGGTGATGATGGTACTGTGCTTAGCACCCGTATTGGCATAGGCGTTATCATAGAAGACTTTGCTAACAGCGAACTACTACAATCCATCATTCCCCAGCTTGGCGAATTAACCAAGCATCCCAATGATATTATTCGCATAGATGCTTGTCATTATTTGGGACTAAGCAACGACCCTTCTGTACGTCCCTATCTTGAAGCCTGTTTGCATGATACCAATGCCGATGTGCGTGAGACTGCTCAGGATGGACTGGATGAGCTTTAAATTATGGAACATAGGCTTTTCAGTAATTAACAACCAATCTACCCCCTCTGAAAAATCATCAATGGAAAACAACGGTAATGGGGCTTTTCTCTATAAACTTATCTATTATTTGACTAAACATATTTATCGGCTAAATAACTATATTTTAGTACAAAATATTACCTTGAAAGGGGTTGTACAGAGGGTCCTGCATTGTTAAAGAATTTTTCCATGCGTAGCACTCTTATCTTTAAGTTTTTTATAGTATAGCGTTAGTTACAATGAAAATTAGACTGATTGCCTATAGACTTTCTTATAAAACTAGCTACGCTAGCACTTATTTGTAATATTTTAACCCTCTCAGAGAAGCGACTTAATGCAACTATCCAATGCTGACAGCCTGCGCCTTAATGTGCTTTTGGCTCAGTCTTTAAAAGCAATCCGTATTAATGAAAGTAGTATGACGGTTCATGCGTTAACGGATAAGGGTGAGGCGAAGGTTGTGCTTAATCCTACCGTGCGTGATGAGCAGTATTTGCGCTGGGTACGTGAGTTATTATCACTAAAAACGACGGGGTCTCCTGGTGGTTATCCTGTTTATATTAAGCGGTGGACGCGTATGGGTCATGCAGATAATACCTTGGAGCATATGTTATTGCTGGGTGAGCCTGAGGCGGTTATTGCAGTGGTTTACTCGCCTTCGGTTAGCCATGAGATTGCTCTGCGTGCTTGGTGGGCGCATCCTACGCTTGAGGTGGCGCGGCGTTTAATGGAATACCCTGAGGTTATTGAGGGTGAGCTTGGGCTAGAGTTGGCTGCATTTTTAATGGAGTTTTTACCGTTTGAGGAGTGTCAGGTTGACGTGGTGGATATGGTTCGCTTATGTCTGCAAGGCTCTCTGATAAGTGAGCAACAAAAGAAGGATCTTTGGACACGCGCTAAACGTCGTAATCCGTATTATGTTGGCTTTTTACATAGCGATCCTACTCAAATACCGCTACAAGCCTCACCTTTTAAATATCATTCAGCATTAAAAAAGCAATTACAACCCTTGCTGGATGATAATAATAGGTATGCTAACGCCTTGTGCCGAATATTATCCGCAGAGGGGCAGCGGTGGTTACAAACACTAAAAAATGCCATCAATAAACCTGTTGATCAGGATGTGGTGATTTCTTTGTTTATCGCCATCAAACGATTTTTTAACCTACCTTTTGCCGAAAAACGCGGCGCGCATAGCATCGATATTGCTTTGCAACGCGCAGAAGATTCTATTAAACCGTCTGATCATCACTCGGATGAATTAACGACTTTATTAAAGGCATTAGATGAGCAATATCTTGACAAGTTTTTAGCCTTAATGTTATTAGCTCAGCTTGGAGAAAATACACTAACCCCACTATTTAGTGGTAATGAATCGGTGGGGAAAGTCATGCGCAGACGATTAAACCCACTAACTGAACCTTTATTAGAAAAAACTGATATACTTATGTCATAATAAGTTATCTGTATATTCCTCTAACCCGTTATATGAGAATTTATTATGCCTTACTATGTGTTTAAAATTACCCAGCCTACTCCTGTTGTTAAAAATCTTGAATTTCTAAAAGAGTTTGACGTTTATAAAGAAGCGCGTAATTATGCCCGTGAGATGCGTGCTAGCGTACCGCTTGATAATGGAATCAACTTTAAACTAGCGCATGCGGTTACCCAGCTTGGAGCAGAGGAAATGCTGATGGAAAAACGTGATAAAACGGTGGTGATGGAGTGGGAAAAATAGGTGGATGAGGATCAATACCGCAAACTCTACCACGAATTAAATCCTGATCGTTGCGTGTTTGAAAAATCAATTAATAACCGTCGCTGTGACTGTGAGCTAAAACATCGTTTCTTAATTGCGACTCGTGAGGGTATTGCGTGTCGCTCAAAAACAGCATTGGCAAATTGCACCCTGCTATTAAACACAATGCGCGATAAAGCCCGCTTTGTGCTTAAGCTGGTTAATATTGAGGGACCTGTGCCGCATAATAAAGAATTGCGCGTACAAGCGGGCGGCTTGCTGGGGTTACAAGCGTTGACTCAATCAGACCTTCAATACGCCGAAACGGTGCTTAATGCTCATCAAACCGTTACGGCCACCCTAGTAAAATATGGCAGTATTGAAGAGATCCCCTATAGTGACATTATTAAAGAGATTGCAACGTATAAAGTACGACCTAAACGTAGCAAAAAACGGCTACCAACTTCAAGGCAAGACAAATAAAGAGTATAGCAAATAACCCGCACTCTTCGACAAGCTTAGGACACAGCTTCTTGAGCTTGTCGAAGGGGGCAGGAGAATAAGCATAGACTCTGTCCCACCTTAAACTGGTAGCCCAAAAAACCACTTTCCAAGCCTCGGAGACGTTAGCTGACGATGAAACATTTTCCTATTTTTCTTGCCCTGAAAGACCGCCACTGTACTGTTATTGGGGGTGGACTTGTTGCTAATCGCAAAATAAAAGCGTTGCTTAAATCAGGTGCTAATATAACCCTTATTTCGCCACAATTATGTGATGAGTTACAGCAAAAAGTAGATGATAAACGCATCACTTATAGCGCACGTAATTTTGAAAGCTCTGATTTAGATAATAGCTTTATTGCCATTGCAGCAACGGATAATGCGGAAGTCAATATTGAAGTGGGCAAGCTAGCGGAACAAAAAAACATTCTGGTTAACGTTGCGGATAATCTAGCAGCAAGCAGTTTTATTATGCCATCCGTGCTGGATCGCTCACCTGTTACTGTTGCGGTCTCTACAGGTGGCGCTTCACCTGTATTAGCAAGGCGTTTAAGAATGAAGCTGGAAAGCCTCATTCCTTCTGCTTGCGGGCATCTTGCAACAATTAGCGAAGAGTACCGCGCCAAGGTAAAAGCACATTTTCCGCATCAAGGACAACGTAAAGCATTCTGGGAAAATGCCTTATCAGGCTCGTTTGCAGAGCTTGTTTATGCGGGTCAAGATACAATGGCGCGACAGCTCTTGGATGAGCTTTTAGAAAAAGAGCAGGATAAACATCCCATGGGCGAAGTCTATCTAGTGGGTGCAGGTCCTGGTGATCCTGATTTGCTGACCTTTAAGGCAGTACGTTTAATGCAACAAGCCGATGTGATGGTCTATGATCGACTCGTTTCACAGCCGATACTGGCAATGGCAAATAAAAAGGCTGAACGCTATTATGTTGGCAAAGAAAAGGATAATCACGCTGTACCTCAAGATAAAATTAATGATTTGCTGGTTGATTTAGCCAAGCAAGGCAAACGTGTACTGCGTCTTAAAGGGGGCGACCCTTTTATCTTTGGTCGTGGCGGCGAAGAAATCGAAACTTTAGCTGAAAATAATGTGCCTTTTCAAGTTGTTCCTGGTATCACCGCCGCCGCAGGTTGTGCAAGTTACGCAGGCATTCCGCTCACACATCGAGACCATGCGCAATCCGTTACATTTGCCACAGGACATCTTAAAGACGGTACGATTAATCTCAATTGGGAGCAATTAGTACAACCGCATCACACCCTTGTTTTCTATATGGGATTAACAGGTATCAATGTTATTAGCGAACAGCTACAAGCGCACGGGCTGTCTGCCGATACGCCTGCCGCACTGGTTGAGCAAGGCACAACACGTAATCAACGTGTTCATGTTGGTACGGTAGGCAATTTGCCACAGTTAGTAAAAGACACGGGAGTACGCGCCCCTACCCTGACTATTATCGGTGAAGTGGTACAGCTACACAAAAAACTTAATTGGTATGTGCCAGAACGCTATGTGCCAGAGACAGAGTTTAGTCGTAATAAATAATCCCAACATTTCAGATGGAATATCCAATGCAAGAAACTAAAATACAAATCCAAGATGCCTTTAAGCAAAATATGAGCGATGGTGGCAGTTGCTCCGAATCAGAACCCTTTGCTCTGCGTACTCTAGATGACAGCATGGAGCCAGAATTTGCGACAGGATGCATTATTATTATCGACCCCAGCAATGTGTACCGTGATGGTTCGTATGTGTTCGCTAAAGATAATAAGGATGAGTACATCTTTCGTCGGCTACGTATTATCAATGATCGCTATTTTTTAGAGCCTTTAAATGATCTCTATGAAACTTTTGAAATAAAAAGTTCCAAGCAGATTGAAGGAATTATTACGCAACGTGCAGGAAAAAGGCGTTCTTATCATAAGCATTATAATTAACGGCTACCAACTTAAGGCGGGACAAGTAAAGTCATAACAAACAACCCGCATCCTTCGATAAGCTCAGGGAACTAGCTTCCTGAACTTGTCGAAGGATGCGGGTGAATAGGCAGAAACATTAACTGTCCTGCCTTCAGCTGGTAGCCAAACTTCCTACGATTTTAATTCTCGAATAAGCGACTAGAAGGTAGCTCCTAATGAGAATTGCACCTTGCTAGTTTCATCATCGTCTTTAGCATTAAGAGGTTTTGAGTAACTAACAGTTAATGGCGCGCCTAAGGGGGTCATCCATGTTGCGCTTACCCCTGCTGAGTAACGCATTTCATCCGCATTAAACTTGTCATTAAAGACATTGCCGCCATCAACAAAGGCGCTCGCTTTTAAGCCTTTAACATCGCCTAAGAAGGGCATGGGGAACTGTACTTCTGCGGTGATTGTTGTTCTTAAGTTTCCACCTCTGGATGCCTTATTGGAATCTTTTGGTCCAAGACTATTATGGTCATAGCCACGAACAGAGCCTATACCACCAGCATAGAAATTTTCATAAAAAGGTAGTTCTTTAGTATCACCCATTCCCTTACCATAAGATACACCGCCTTTAAGCGCAAAGGTAATATCATCCGTAATGGGTTTATAGAATTTAGCGCGGTACTTCAATTTGTAGAATTGTAAATCACTGCCAGGGAAGCCAACTTCTACCGCTAGGCTTTGGCGTTGTCCTTTATTCGGGAATAAGCTTCTATTACGTGTATCGTGGATATAACTCAGTGTACCTAATAATTGGTTATAGGTTTTGCCATGATCAATAACAAATTGTTTGATGTGGTCTGGCGTAGAAGCACTGGATGTCTTGATTTCACGATGCTCACCGCCAACACTAAAACGTAGTGAGTCATCTTCTCCTAACGGAATAGTGTAGTTAAGATCTGCACCATAAGAATCACTTTCGTAATCAGAAATATCTGCTTCATTCGCATTGGTTTTATTATAAAAGACATTAAAGCCACGTCCAATACCATCGACTGTATGGTATGGATTATTATAACTGATGCGTAAATTCTTGGTTGAAGCACTGTTTTCAGCGGCGATAGAGAGACTTTTACCTGTTCCCATAAAGTTATTTTGTGAAAGTCCCACGTTAAATAGGAGACCATCGCTTTGGGAGTAGCCAACACCTGCGCTAAACTGGTTAGATGAGCGTTCTTTTACGGTTACATCCAGATCAATTTGATCGTGAGTTCCTGCAACAGGCGAGGTAGTTATGCGTACGCTTTCAATAAAAGGCAGGCGTTGAATACGAACCTTTGAGCGCTCGACTTTTTCTTTAGAGAACCATGAGCTTTCCAATTGGCGCATTTCGCGACGAAAGACTTCATCCTTGCTACGGTAGTTACCACGGATATTGATGCGGCGTACATAAGTGCGTTGCCCTTTATCTAGTTGAAAGTCAAGGTTAACAACTTTGCGTACTTTATCAAGCTGTGGCGTAATACGTAATCTGGAAAATGCAAACCCCTGTTTACCAACTTGTGCTTTAAGATCTTTACGGGTTTTTTCTAAAGCTTGTTGGGAGAAAACCTGCCCCTGCTTCATATGAACCAAGCGCCGTAATTGTTGTTGTGACGTGCTGGAGTTAGAGGCGATTCGGATAGCACCTACACGATATTGATCGCCTT
The DNA here is from genome assembly GCA_011322515.1 of Leucothrix mucor. Classification (GTDB taxonomy): domain Bacteria; phylum Pseudomonadota; class Gammaproteobacteria; order Thiotrichales; family Thiotrichaceae; genus JAGLBW01. Next base: position 16,176 of record DRMS01000160.1, on the reverse strand, counting down.
CATGAAGATTAATATTCACAAACACAGCACTTTTATCTTTTGATAGCGAAACCTGTGTTGAAGTGACTTCAAAATGTAAATAGCCACGATCCTTATAGAACGCGGTTAATTTATCAAGATCCCCCACTAGTTTTTGCTTTGAGTACTTATCACGGGTGCTAAAGAAAGAGAAAGTACCCGCACGACCTGTTTCTAATAAGGCTTTTAGGGTCGATTCAGAAAAGGCTTTATTACCACTAATGCGTACTTTTTTAATACGCGCAACTTTTCCTTCTTTGATTTTGATATTGACCGCGATACGGTTACGAGATAGTTTTTGCAAACCCGTTTGCACATCAGCGGCATAGTTGCCTCGTGCAAGATACTGGCGTTTAATTTCTTTTTGAATTTGCGACAGTGTTGCTTTGTTGAGTGGTCGTCCTTTGGCAATACCTGCACGTTTTAAGGCTTCAAGTATTGATTTTTTTTCGATGATGTGATTACCTGAAATATTAATTTCACCAACGGCGGCACGTTCTTTCACATTGACAATAAGAATATTGCCACGTTTACTTAGTCTGACATCTTCGAATAATCCTGTTTTATATAAAGAACTAACCATTTGAGCCGACATTCGGTCATCATATGTTTGTCCTATGCCAATGGGCAAATTACTTAAAACAGTCCCCGCGGCAATGCGCTCTAGTCCTTTGATCTCTATATCTTGAAGCACAAAGCTTGCGGCCCATGCGCCGTGGCTAACGGCAAATAGACAGCTTGCTAGTGAGAGTTGAAGTGTATTTTTTATCATTGTTATTATCCAACCAGTCTCATAATGTCATTATAAATCGCCAGCATCATTAACATACCAACGATAACCATACCGACCTGCGTACCTACTGCCTCAAATTTCTCAGAAACAGGACTACCTTTGACTATTTCAATTAAGTAATAGAAAAGGTGTCCACCATCAAGCATTGGGATCGGTAGTAAATTAAGTACACCTAGGCTTAGGCTAATAATTGCTAGAAAGCCAAGGTAGACGGTAAAGCCTATGGTCGCACTAACACCCGCATAGTTTGCGATGGTGACAGGACCACTAATGTTTTTAATAGAGGCTTCACCCACAATTAATTTTCCCATGACTTTGAGTGTCATAATGGACATTTTCCAAGTTTGAGAAACTCCTTGTGCGAGTGCATCACCGATTGAAGCATGGTGTACAAAGAATAAATTATCTAAATCTTTTTTGTCTTTATCGCTATATTGCCGTGCTAGATGTACGCCCATTAAACCAATTACTTTGCCTTTTATTTCTTTGGCCTTTGGAGTGATCAGTATCGTTTTTAGTTCACTTTGACGTTGTATTTGTAACTCAATCTGTTTACCTGCATGTTGGTGAACATATTTTGTTATGCTGGCAACGGAGGTCGTTTTTAACTGATCATGACTGATAATAATATCATCTTTTTCCAACCCAGCCTCTGCGGCTGCGCTTTCGGGTAAAACTTGTATTATTTTTGCAGCATGGGGAGGTCGCCAAAAACTCATACCTGTTTTTGCAAAATAATCTTGCTCATCGTCTAATAGTTTTAGTGAGGATAGGTCAAGTTGTCGTGTGACTTCTTCATTGTCCTTAGTTTGTACTTTTACATTAAGCTTAGGATCTTGCAGATATTGATTTAATAAGGTCAAGCGTACATCGCTCATTGAAGCGACATCGCTATTATTAATAGCAACTATTTTATCTCGTTCTTGAAAGCCTGCTTGAGCCGCAGGTGTACCTGCAATAACAGAGCCAACATAAGGGCGTACTGAGTCCACGCCAATCATATAGGTTGCGGAAAAGGCGGCAATAGCAAAAATGAAGTTAAAGACAGGGCCTGCGAGTACCACTAAAAAGCGTTTCCATACAGGTTGGCGATTAAAAGCACGATGAGCTTCATTAGCAGCTACATCACCTTCACGTTCATCAAGCATTTTTACATAACCACCAAAGGGAATAGCTGCTAGAACGTATTCTGTTTTATCACCTTTTTTAGAGGTATAAGTCCAAAGTGGTGCGCCAAAACCAATCGCAAAGCGTAGTACTTTAATGCCCAGCTTGCGTGCTACCCAGAAATGTCCAAATTCATGCACGGCAACTAAGACACCGATAGTGACAATAAACGCAATAATAGAGATTAAAATATTCATAATAATTGTTTGTTAATTTGGGTCGCCTAAAGGTGGGACGCAATGAGTCAATTTAATTGCTTACGCAGAGAGTAAAGAGTTATCTCGCAATAAATCTAACATTTACTCGTACCTAAAAAGCAGGTCATAGTAATTTATTTTGTTAGATTTATGGTGACCTTTGACTTAAAGGAATCTTGGCAAGAATATTTTGCTTCTTTGCGTAACAGTTGATTTTTTACCAGTAAAATTAATGTTCAAGCATCCATAAGTTTGCCTGTTGACGGCTTTCCTTATCCTGAATAAGTATTTCATCTATCGTTTCAGGAGTACAGCTTGTCGTTTGCTCTAACACATACTCAACCACAGTAGCAATATCAGTAAAGCGGAGCTGCTTATTTAAAAAGGCATCCACTGCAATTTCATTGGCAGCATTTAGGGCGATCGTTGCATTACCGCCTGCCTGATGTGCTTCAAAGGCTAAACGAAGACAGGGAAAGCGGTTGAAATCTGCTTTTTCAAAGTCTAAGCGAGCCACCTCGAATAAATCTAATGGTTTCACGCCCGAGTCAATCCGCTTTGGCCAACCAAGTCCATAAGCGATGGGGGTACGCATATCAGGGTTGCCTAATTGTGCCAGTACGGAGCCATCATTATAAGAAACCATTGAATGAATGGTACTTTGGGGATGAATGACGACTTGAATCCTATCGCTTGCTATATCAAACAACCAACAGGCTTCAATAACCTCTAGCCCTTTATTCATCATGGTGGCAGAGTCAACTGAAATCTTCTTACCCATTTCCCAGTTGGGGTGTGCTATGGCTTGTTCTGGAGTAATTTCATGTAAGGATTCTATATTACGTGTTCTAAAAGGACCGCCTGATGCTGTTAGTAATATTTGTTGTACACCTTGACCTTGTAATCCTGATCTGGGTAAACATTGAAAAATAGCATTATGCTCGCTATCAATCGGGAGTAGAGTGGCGTTATTGTCATGAATCGCATCCATAAACAGTTTGCCAGACATGACCAACGATTCTTTATTAGCGAGTAAGACGCGTTTACCTGCTTTGGCTGCAGCAAGATTGGGCAATAATCCTGCTGCGCCAACAATGGCGGCCATGACATAATCAACCTGTTCTAATTGCGATACTTCTTCAAGTGATTTAGCACCTGATAGAACGGTTGTCTCTACTGCTTTGCCTTTTAGTGCCTTGGATAATTGTTCGGCAGCCTGTTCATTAACCATTACAGCATACTGAGGTTGATGCCGTAGACATTGCTGTAGCATTTTTTCCACATTGGAATTTGCGGTTAGCGCGATAATCTCATAGCTATCTTTATGTCGGGAAATAACATCTAATGTGCTAACACCAATGCTTCCTGTTGAGCCAAGAATGGTGATACCTTTACTATTATTCATTTATAAACCATCGCCAATAATGAGCAAACCTAAGGTAAATACAGGTAATGCCGCTAATAAACCGTCAACTCTATCTAAAATACCACCGTGTCCAGGAAGGAGCGTACCACTGTCTTTCTCACCTGCTTCACGTTTTAATAAGCTTTCATACAGGTCACCAGCAACAGAAAGAGCAGCGACTAATAGGGAAAGTAAGATAAAGATGATGGCATGACCAAAAGAATATCCAAAATAGAAACAGGCTAATAAAGCCCAGATACCTGCACCAAATAACCCACCTTTAAGTCCTTCACTTGTTTTTCCTGGACTTAACTCAGGTGCGAGTTTGGTTAACCCCATCATTTTTCCCGCAAAATAAGCAGAACTATCGGCAATGGCAACAAGGAAAATTAAATATAAAACGAATACGGGTGTTTGTGTATGTAGCTCGATCAGGGAAAGCCAAGCGGGAATTAATATCCATAAGGATGAAATCGGTAACAGCCATGCTTTATCTTGCAAGCCTTGATCTCTTTTATAACCGTGCATAAGGGTTAATGCATATGCCCACCCTAGAGCGCCAGCCATAATAAAAACCCAGTGAGTAGCTGTCCATAGATAGCTTATAACGGCTACCAATAAGAGTAACCCGATAAAGATACTGCGCGGTTTATCGTGTTTGAAACCAGTAAGATTAGCCCACTCCCAACCTCCTAGGGTGATTAAAACAATCATAGAAATAACAGCAAATTGAGAGCTAGGTAATAATAACACGCCTAATAAGACGGCGAGTGCAAGTAAGACACCTGTTATCACGCGTTGTTTAAGCATTTTCTATTCTCCTTTGGATTGAGTAAAAAACTCCAATAAGGAAGTTTAAAGTAACAAATCTACCCATACTTGCGTAGAAGTTTTCTTCTGATTGAATGATCTCAAGAGGTGCATAGCAGGACTTTGCAACAATTGAGATGATTCAGACAGGAACAAAAAAGCAAGTAAGATGAGTAGGTCTGTTGCTTTGAACTTCCTAAAGGTGTAATTAAGGTGTAATTGATGACTATGCACCTCTTGAGATGAATTAATCAGAAGAAAAATAATGTTGAAAAAATCACACCTTATTAAAATTTCTTTCTTGAACTTGTTCTCCTGTCCTGCCAAAACGACGTTGACGGCTAGAAAAATCATCAATAGCTAGCTGTAATTCATCCTTGTTAAAATCTGGCCACAGCACATCGGTAAAATAAAGCTCAGTATAGGCTAATTGCCATAATAAAAAATTACTGATGCGTCTTTCACCACCTGTTCTAATAAATAGATCAGGATCAGGTAAGTGTTGTGTTGCTAGAAAGCGATTAAATGACGTTTCATCTATTGTAGCAGAATTATCCTTGTTGGCTTGTGATTGCATTTTTTGTGCGGCTTGTACTATATCCCAACGTCCGCCATAGTTTGCGGCGATGACTAAGCGAACACCTTTTCCTAGTGCGGTTAATGCCTCAACTTGTGCGATTTTTTTCTGTAGTTTTGCAGAAAAGGCAGAACGCTCACCAATAAATTCTAATATAACGCCGTTTTTAGCCAATGATTTTGCTTCTCTTTCTAAAGCCATCATAAAGAGTTTCATTAAACCACTGACTTCTTCTTCTGGTCGTTTCCAGTTTTCACTACTAAATGCAAATAGGGTTAGGCATTCTACGCCGATACTATTGCACATTTTAATAATATCCCTAACCACTTCTACGCCCTGTTTATGACCGAATAAGCGCGGTCTGCATTTTTCTTTTGCCCACCGACCATTACCATCCATAACGATAGCGATATGGTGAGGGATTATTTGTGTTGTTGTTTCGTTGGTATTGCTCACCTCGACCCCTTTTTATTTTCGTTTATTGTTTGGGACTGAGGACTTAATAAGACCCGAAAGTTATCGCAGGATTTTTATTTCCGCTCATGATCTCAAGAGGCGCGTAGCAGGCTAGGTGCCTTGTAGGAAGCACCTAAGGTGCAACGAGTGAGATCTGATGAACAGGGATAAAAAAACAAGAGAACGGTTCAGTATTATTGAATTCTCAGTCTTTAGTCTTTGAGGTTAGGAGGCTATTCAAAAACTAAAAATCTATTACAAATCCCAACAATTCCATGAATCTGAGTTTATTGAAATTGTTAAATAGCGCTACTATTCGCCTCGTTCAATAAATTCACCTTGTAAGGTTTTTTGATTTTTGCTACGACTCTCGTTCTCGCCCCCCCTAATTACTAGACTTCCATTAATTCACTCTCTTTTTTATCAATCTGCTCATCTATCTTCTTAACATATTGATCCGTTAGTTTTTGGATCTCACCTTGTGCCCTGCGCTCATCATCCTCTGAAATATCTTTATCCTTTTGCAAAGACTTGAAATCAGAGTTTGCGTCACGGCGAATATTGCGAATCGCAACTTTAGCGCCTTCACCTTCGCCTTTAACTACTTTAACCAAATCTCTACGGCGTTCTTCGGTTAAGGGTGGCATCGGTACGCGAATAACGCTACCTGCGCTCATCGGATTCAAGCCAAGGTCAGATGTCATAATAGCTTTTTCGATAATAGGAACTAGTGGAGACTCCCATACTGAAATAGCCAGTGTTCGCGCATCTTCTATTGATACATTGCCGACCTGATTCAATGGCACTTGTCCACCATAATAATCAACAGTAATGTGATCTAATATACTAGGATGCGCACGTCCTGTACGTATTTTGGTTAAATCACCTTTTAAAGACTCAATGGTCTTTTTCATTCTTGATTCTGCGTCTTCTATAATCTCATCAATCATTTATTGTACCTTAAGATTTTATTCTTGTTCCAATCGCCTCTCCTGCAATCATTGCAGCTAAAGCTCCTTTGTCAAATAGTTTAAAAACACCTAATGACATTTTATTTTCACGACATAATACCATTGCGGTTAAATCCATAACACCTAACTTGCGTGATATGGCTTCGTCATAACTTAACGTATCATAGCGCTTAGCATTCTCATTCGTCATGGGATCAGAGTTATAGATACCATCAACTTTAGTGGCTTTCAATAGTATATCGGCTTGTATTTCAATTGCACGAACACTAGCGGCAGTATCTGTTGTAAAATAAGGATTTCCAGTACCCGCAGCAAAGATAACAATATCACCCTGATCTAAATATTCTCTAGCATTAAAGGCAGAGTAGGGCTCACCAACCTGATCAATTGCTAAAGCAGACATTACGCGACAATTTACACCCTGTTTTTTGATTGCATCTTGCATTGCTAGGGCGTTCATTACGGTTGCTAACATGCCCATTTGATCCGCACTGACGCGGTCAATACCGCTTTGCGCTAGACCTGCGCCGCGAAATATATTCCCCCCCCCTATAACCAGAGCAAGTTGAACACCTTTTTTCTGTTGATCAATAAGTTCGGTTGCGGTTTGTTTTAATATTTCAGGGTCAATTCCAAAGTTGAAGTCACCCATTAGCGCTTCGCCGCTTAATTTTAATAAAACACGTTGTATCTTTTCATTGTCTGACATTTTTTGGGAGATCTCTTAATATTTAAAAAATGATGCCTTTTCTAAAGTTAGACTGGCTATTAATTTAAAGCGGGATTGCTATATCCCTTGGGTACAAAAAACGGTTCTCTTGTAAAAACGCAGGGTACATAAAGAATGTTTCTTTTTTTTCTTGGCGTACTCTGCGTCTTTGCGAGATAATTTGTTTCCTTTCTAATTCTATGAACTAACAGGCTGTCCCACCTAAAGTTGGAAGCCATCCCGTGAGGTAACTTTTTGTTCTATTTTTAGAATTGCTAGCTAAGGAAGGTGCATGGAATAACTTCCCGAAGTTCTAACGCAGAATTTTTATTTCAGATTGGATGAGCTCATGAGGCGCAGAGTTACTCTACGCAACGAATGAAATCATCCAAGCTGGGATAAAAAGGCAAGTTAGAGATCAGGAAGTTGTTTCGTGCACGTTCCTAAGTATAGGCAAAAAAAAGGAGCGTTTCTACGCTCCTTTTTACGGCTCAGTGTGAACAAAAATTATTTTCCAATTTGTGCCATTACTTCAGCCGCAAAATCTTCTTGCTTTTTCTCGATTCCTTCGCCGACTTCATAACGAACAAAACTAATAACTTCTGCGTTAGCGCCTTCTAGTAGTTTAGCAATGGTTGTATCAGGGTCTTTAACGAAATTTTGACCTAATAGCGTGATGTCAGATAGATATTTGCGTATACGCCCTTCAACCATTTTTTCAATAATGTTTGCAGGTTTGCCGCTTGCCTCTGCCTGAGCAACAAGAATTTCTTTTTCTTTGGCAAGATTCTCGGCAGGAACATCAGCCTCAGCAATACAAATAGGGCGACTAGCTGCAATATGCATAGCAACGTCTTTGCCAAGTGTCTCATCACCGCCTGTTATTGCTAAAGCAACACCAATACGAACACCATGACTGTAAGCAAATACCTGACCCGCAGGAGCAGAAATTAATTCGAAGCGACGTACTTGGATGTTTTCACCAATTTTGGAAATAAGCCCAGTACGAACTTCTTCTACACTTTCGCCACTATCTAATGGTAATGCAGAAAGCGCTGCAATATCTGCTGGTTGGTCTGCTAAGACACGAGCCGCAACAGCATCGACAAATCCCATAAAATTTTCATCTTTTGCAACGAAGTCAGTTTCACAGTTGACTTCAACAATCGCCGCTTCTTTGCCGCTGTCAGAAATAGCAATAACAACCTTACCATCTGCCGCCACACGACTTGCTTTTTTATCAGCTTTAGCAGCGCCTGTTTTGCGCATTTCATCAATCGCTTTTTCTAGATCGCCATCTGTTTGGACAAGCATATTTTTGCAGTCCATCATGCCTGCGCCAGTACGCTCACGCAGTTCTTTTACCATTGCAGCTGTAATAGCCATAATATAATTCTTCCTAAAACTCTTTACTTAAAATCTTGCAAAATAGTTGTTTGAATAAGTACCTAAGCAAAATTAGTTTAACAAAATTTTGTTTTCTATTTCTTGAACTTCAAAGCAATAACGAAGAGGATCAGAAAACAAAGGCTAAATTGTTAGATTAATTTTGCGTGGGCACTATAAGCTTGCAAGATTTAGGTTTAATTCAATAAAAATCGCTTACACTTAAAAAAACTTCTTTTTCAGGACTGAGGGTTTAATAATATCCGAAACTTACCACAGGATTTTTATTTCTGCTCATTTGATCTCACAAGATGCATATGCATAGCAGGCTACGCAACGCGTGAGATCGAATGAGCAAGGATAAAAACAAGAGAAAACTCGGGTGTTATTGAATTCTCAATCATAAGTGAGGGCAATAGATGATTACTCTGCTTCTACTTTAACGGGTGCCTCCGCTTCAGTTTTCACATCTTCTGTCTTTTTAGGCTCAGCAGCCTTAGCTTCAGCGGTTACTTCTTTTTCAGTGCTTTCAACTTTAGCTTCTTCCGCAGGTTTCTCTTCGGTCTTCGGAGCAGGAGTTGCTGTTTCTTTTGTCGCGGCTTCCATATCTGCGGCAGTTGTTGCGCTACTTAAATGCCCATCGGCAATAGCATCGGCCATTGCTGATGCATAAAGCTGGATAGCGCGAATAGCATCATCATTGCCAGGAATAACGTAGTCAATATTATCTTGTGAGTTATTGGTGTCAACAATACCAATAACAGGAATGCCTAATTTAAGTGCTTCTTTTACTGCGATATCTTCATGACCCACATCGATAATAAAAAGTGCGTCTGGAAGTTTTTTGAGGTACTTGATACCGCCTAATGTTTTTTCAAGCTTCTCTTGCTCACGGGTCAATGTGAGTACTTCTTTCTTTACTAAGCGCTCCATTGAGCCATCTGCTTGCATTTTTTCTAAATCATGCAAACGACGTACCGATTGTTTGACGGTTTTATAGTTTGTTAGCATTCCACCTAACCAGCGGAAATTAACGTAAGGCATTTTACAGCGAAGCGCTTCTTCTTTAACGGTGTTCTGTGCTGCACGCTTAGTGCCAACGAACATTACTTTTCCGCCTTTAGCTGCTATTTTTCCCGCCATGTTCAATGCATCATTAAACATAGGGAGTGTTTTTTCAAGATTGATGATATGAATTTTATTGCGCGCACCAAAAATATAAGGTGCCATTTTTGGATTCCAATAACGAGTTTGATGTCCGAAATGAACACCCGCCTCTAACATTTGACGCATGGTAACTCTTGCCATAATAATTTTCCTTTTCTGGGTTAGGCCTCCATATATCCCATCTAACAACTAATTCAGATCACTTCGATCAGCGAACATAGAAACAGCACCCTGCTAAATGTGTCGATACATGTGAGAAATATTAATGGGCTATCAACGATAAAAAATCGTTTACCCATGAGTGTAATTTTGCAAAATATTGCGCGCGCTTTATACCACAATAACTTCATTGAAACCACTTTCCTGTTATTATTCGCTAAAATAAATTAAAGGACAGCAAAAACGACTATGAGTATTATTATTAAAAACGAAGAACAAATAGAGAAAATGCGCATTGCAGGAAAGCTAGCGGCGGATGTGTTGGTTATGATTGAACCCTATGTTAAAGTAGGTGTTACTACCAATGAATTGGATGCCATTTGTCATGACTATATTGTCAATGTGCAAAAAGCGATACCTGCACCGCTTGACTATCATGGCTTCCCAAAGTCTATTTGTACCTCTGTCAATCATCAGGTGTGCCACGGTATTCCCAGTGAAAAAAAGCTCAAAAAAGGGGATAGTGTCAATATTGATATTACCGTGATTAAAGAGGGTTTTCATGGTGATACCAGTAAAATGTTTTTTGTAGGTAAGCCAGGCATTGCAGCCAAGCGGGTTAGTGATATTGCACAAAAAGCTTTATATTTAGGCATTAAAGAGGTAAAGCCTGGTGCTTATTTGGGAGATATAGGTCACGTTATTCAAACTTTTGCTGAGTCACAACATTGTAGTGTTGTGCGTGAGTATTGTGGGCATGGGATAGGCGAAAGCTTTCATGAAAAACCACAAGTAGTACATTACGGCAAGCCGAAAACAGGTGAGCTAATAAAAGAAGGTATGACATTTACAATTGAGCCAATGATTAATGTGGGCAAGCGCTATGTAAAGCAGTTGCCAGATAAATGGACTGTTGTCACTAAAGACCACTCTTTATCAGCGCAATGGGAACATACCTTGCTGGTTACTAAAACAGGTGTTGAAATTCTGACATTACGCGAGGAAGAAAGGCTTGCTTAGAATAAAAATCAACCATGTATCGAGGCTTAGCTTGACTCATATAAAGGAATGCTATAAATTTCCACTTGGTACGCCTTTCACCTAATATTGGTGTAGAGATGCTAAAAAAAATATAACAGGGGTTATAGGCATCTCAAGATTATCTATTGCGTTTACTTTAAATCCTCAATGAATGGGGAGAACAACACCTAAACTCTAAAAATTTACCCCTTAATTTCTGCTTAAGTAACTTACGGTTGCTTGAACATAGAGCGTTTTCTTAAATTTTTCATAACCCATGACTCGCCATCACTAAGTAGGTGAGCATAATAAATCTAACAAAATTTACGCAGAATATTTTTCTAACTTCAAGGCATTGTTAAAACATAGTCAAGCTACATGACTGAGATAACAAATAGGAGATCATAATAAATCTAACAAAATTTTCGATATTTATTTGAAAATTGAAAAATAAATTGCTATACCCCACTTTTTTTGGGTACGAGCAAAATGTTAGATTTATTGTATCCTTCTACTTAACGTAGAAGATTGAAAAATAAATTGAGATGACTCACTTTTTGGGTATAAGCACATGTTAGATTTATTATATCCGCCTACTTATCACAGCGAGACCTCGGGGGAACCTATACTTGTCATTTTCAGAATTAAAATTACAACAAGACTTTGTTGCATCTATTACAGAATCAGGTTATCAGTCTCCGACTGAGTTACAGTCAAAACTTATCCCTCTGATCACGGAGAGAAAGAATGTGCTTGTCTGGAGTCAGACAGCTGCTGGAAAAACAGGCGCCTTTCTTATTCCTGCTATCAATTACATTATTGCCAATCCCGTTGAAGAAAAACGAGGGGCGCGTATTTTGATACTAACATCGCGTCGAGATCGCGTCAGTCAGATCAACCACACCCTTAAACGCCTTGCCAGTAATCATAATATGCGCTTTGGTTTTGTAGTGAGTGGTCGCCCTTATCAGCCACAAATGCGTCTTATGCGTCGTCCATTAGACTTAATGATAGCGACTCCAGGGCGTTTGAATGATCTAATTGATAATAATAAAGCCGATTTCTCTAAACTTGAAATGTTAATTGTTGATGATTTAACGACAATTTATCATAAAAACATGCAGAATCTTCTTGATAAAATATTAGCGCAGACAAGTGATGATTGCCCTACGGTTGCTTTTATCCGTGATGATAAAGAGGTAACACCTTATGTGCGTGCTTTATTCCCTAATGCTGAGGAGATAAAAGTAGCAGGGGATGAAACAAATAAACCTGTGCAGAAAAAGAAAAAGCAAAGCATTCATAAGCCAAACAATAATAGAGCTGTCAAGAAAGTAGCGACTAATCCACAGAAAAAAATAAAATTACCTGAGATAGAACATATTGTTCATGTTGCGGATGACTATACGCATAAAATTGCGCTAATGGATCATTTACTAGATGAGTTTGCAGGAGAGTCTACTGTTATTTATACATCCAGTTTGAAATCAGCAGAAAAGCTAATCGATAATCTTGCGAATCATGGTCATACCGCAGAGTTAGTAAGAAACTTATCAGTAGATGATATTCAATCGCCTGATAATGCAATACTGCTGATCAGCGATCAATGCAGGGTCAATATTGCCCATGATCATGTGCAACATATCTTGCATTTTGAACTTCCTTACAATGTTAATAAATATCAGCAAAGACTAAAAAGGCACCAAACAAAACAAAACAACTCAGCGATTATTTTAGCCGATGGGCGAGATTATAATGCGCTCAAAACGATCGAAAAAATACTCGGTAGTTCGCTAGAGCAACAAGTTGTTCCTGGTCTTGAGCCGTTAAAGCCATTTGTTTCGCAAAGACCTGCCAAGCAAAGAACAAATAGTAATAATAGAAAACCACAGGCACAACAAAATAAAAATAATCGCAGAAAACCGCAGGATAATAAAACCAAAGGTAATAAAAGGCTTCGTAAAGGTGGTTTGCATGGACGCTTTGAAGGTATAGGACAACAACGTAAACGCAACCCTTTGCGAAATAGACCAAGTGAAAGTAACGAAAACTGGCAATCCGATTTTTCTGAGCCAAAAGAAAGAAGCGTAAAAGCTAAGCGAGTTGTTATACGTTATAAAGATAGTAAAAAAACATTATTAAAATAAACAAGCCTTGAATGTATAGAGTTTACTCATAGATAACTAAACACTTTTTGCGAGTAATGGGTATACTTTAGCGCTATGTCATCAACAAAAAAATCCAATATTAGCTGGTTGAGTGGTTTCCTAGCAATCTTATTGATTGTTGCTGTAGTTGCTATCGTCTGGGTCAGTCTAGATATAACCTCAACCATCCCTGAGAAAAAAACAACTGCAACGCCTTCTGTAGTGGTTAATATAGGTTCATTAAATGAGCTTGCACATCAACTAGTTGATAAATTTGCAGCTGATAATTTATTGCTAAAAGAAAGAAATAATATCTTGCAGGCAGTTAACAATAGCTTGCAACATTTGCAAGATACACACAATAATCAGGTGCTTTTTGCGCTACAAAAACTAGACCTCGATACAGCAACAACTTATTTATCCGCGAGCGTGAAACATGAGAAGCTACCTCGTGATGCCGCTAAAATATGGGTCGATATTGGCAACTTACACCAACTTAAATCCTCACAACTCGCCCTATTTGCCTATAAAAAAGCAAGCAAACTGGATGATCATAATAGCAATGCGTGGAATCGCTTAGGCAATTATTATCGTCAGCAGAAGAAATTTTCATTAGCAGAAAACGCTTACGAAAAAGTTTTGCAATCATCCGTCGAGGGTTCTGCAACAAAAGCAGTGGCATTGGCTAATTTTGGTTTATTATATCAAGCACAGGGGAAACTTGAGCAAGCAAAAGAGTCCTATAAAAGTGCAATAAAAATTAACGCTATAAAGAAAAATACTGCAAGCCTTGCTTCTAATAATGAAAATATAGCGATTCTTTATAAGAAAAATCACAACTTTGAAGCGTCTGAAAAACATTATTTAGAAGCACTATCTCATTATGAAACATTAGAACAGGACAGCAGTGTTGCTAATATTCAATTATCATTAGCCAGTCTTTATCATCAGCAGAAAAAGCTTGACCAAGCTAAGCAGTATTATCAAATAGCCATCGAACGTTATAAACAAAATAATAATCAGCGAAAAATAGCAAGTAGTTATAGCAATTTAGGCATTTTATCTCAGCAACAAAATAAAATAGCAGAGGCAAAAGATTTCTTTGAAAAATCCTTAGTATTAAATCAGCAAATAAAGCAACAAAAAGGCATTGCAGACCAATATGGTAATCTAGGTGTACTTTACCGTTTACAAAAAAAATTCATAGCCTCGGAAACATCGCACTTAAAATCACTCCAGATCTATCAACAACTGCAACAATCAGATGCGGTTTCTCAGCAGCAAACCAACCTTGGTTTTCTCTACCAAGCATGGAAAAAAACAGAAAAAGCTTGTCAATATTGGCAAGAAAGCAAACAGACATTAATGCAACTCAATAACACAAGCCGAGTAATACGTATTAAAAATATAGTCCAAAAATATTGCGAACCTAAAAAATTAGATGGCAAAAAAGCTGCATCATAAATGTTTTCAGACTATTGATAACAGTCGTTCTAACTACTAATACTCTGAGGAAATTCAAAGCAACAAATCTACCCATCTTACTTACTTTTTACTCCTGCCTGACTCATCTCAATCGTTGCGTAGCCCTGCTTTAGCCTCTTCAGACAATCTAATCAGAGCAAAATTTCTGCGTAAATAGAGGTAAATTTGTTACTTTAAACGTCCTGATAAAATAGCAAAAAAACCTCATGCGATTTTATCATCGAGATAAGTTTCAAAAAAATATTATTATCTTGTAGATAAATTCTACTTATGATGTATACTAATTAAACATATCACTAGGGGGAGTAAAATCATGGGTAATCAAAATCAAATTAAATTTGTTGCATTTTTAATGTTTGGAGCATTGTTTTGCTCCATTATGGTCGCGGTAACAAAGCTTATAGGGGCTGATGAATATACGGGAATATTTGCCATTGGAGCGGTTGGGTTTGCGATTGTCACAATACCCTTCTCGGTTATCATACAGATTAAGCCAAAAAAAACGCCAGTAAACCGTATTGATCTATTAAGAAAGCAATATTTCGATGAGAAAACAAATAAAGTAAGATAGGGTTTACTACTAAGTTAATTGGCACTCGCTATTTTGAACGCCTATAAAGAAAGAATAGGGTTAGGTCTTGAAATAGTAAATGTCGTAAAATACAATATTATTGCTCTCGTTCCTATCGTTTCAGCGTGAGAATGCATAGCGAGCCTTCTGCGAAATACAAATTTCACCGTTTATATTACAGGTAATTTGGATAGTTTATCCAAATACTTTGGCGGCTGAAATAGTATAAGTAATAGCAACAATCCGTATGCGTTCTCACGCAGGAGTATGGGAATGAGGGATGACTAGAGAGATTAGAGAGACTAGAGAGACTAGAGAGACTAGAGAGACTAGAGAGACTAGAGAGACTAGAGAGACTAGAGACTACACCATTAGCATAAAATATGAGAACGGTTTGCCTATTATTCTTTCGTGCTTGTCGTGCTTAAAAATACTTAACGGCTACCAGTTTAAGGTGGGACAGTTAATGTTTCTGCTATTCACCCTCTCCCTTCGACAAGCTCAGGAAGCGGTGTCCTGAGTCTACCGAAGGGCTAGTTCCCTGAGCTTATCGAAGGGTGCAGGTTGTTTGCTATGAACTTTACTTGTCCCACCTTAAGTTGGTAGCCCACTTAACCGCGTAACATCAGTTATTGATTATTCAAAATAAAGAACTAGATATAAAATAGTTATATTTCAACCTGCTAAAGTTGAATCATAGCCCTATTTTTCATCGACCACTTAAGAAGACCTAGGAAATCAATAAGAGCTTAAATTAAATTCAAGTAGTTGTGGTGTTTTTAACAAAATTTCCACAAAACTTATGGAAGAGCCTTTTTTCTTGTTCATGCGGATAGCTCATATATTTCCATTTAAGGTAGCTTAATTTCAACGCAAAAACCGTGCAGATTTTTAGAGTGACTAAAGGTAATTGTACCTGTATATAACTTCACAATATCTTTACAAATAGCCAAGCCTAAGCCATGACCTTCCGTTGATTCATCAAGGCGAACGCCTCTTTGGGTGATTTGTTTAAGTGGGGCATTTGTTTCTCCGTCATCTTCAATGATTAAAATAATTTGCTTTGATTCATTGTCACGCAAGATACTGCAATTTATCTGTGATTTTGCCCATTTATAGGCATTATCCATCAGGTTGC